>NZ_VCDP01000033.1:0-60953 GCF_033949345.1 Xenorhabdus littoralis | reverse complement strand
TGCGGGTGGTTCTGATTTTTTGTCCGCAATACGCTTAAAAAAACAACTGAAACGGGTTGGATGTTTTTACTAATTTTTAGTCAAAAGAAAGGTTTTTACACTACCTTATAGATAATGATTCACATTTATTTCTATCTTTTTATAAAAAACCCCCACGTTTAAAAAAGCCATCTAGAGATTTTTTATACTTATATATAGTTAGATTCTGATTTTTTTGTCTGTTGTTTCATATATTTTTTGTTTGGAACTTTAACGGTATGTTGTAACTAAAAAGGCGAAAACAGGGCCATTAGTGAACAATACATTAATATTGATTCTGATTCATATGTCTTCTATTTTTAATAGGGGTAAAAAAGAGACTAAGGGGCTCGTTTTCTGAGCCAGATATTATTAATAATAAGTTAACTTTTAATGGCCATAATGATTGCATATTTCACTTAAGTTAAATTATAAGCATCTACATATGTGAAATGTTAGGAATAAAAATCAGAAGAGTGAGCATTAGTCACAAATACATAATATTTATTTAAAAATGTAGCAAAAAAAATAAATGGCAAATTTATATATGTTTATTATTTCATTTGTTTTTACATTAGATCAAAAATTAATAATTAATCTTATAAAACAGAATAAAAGTTCATTCACGAATGAAAAACACTCTAGCTTATGAATAACAATTCTATTAATACTTACTTTTAGGAGTAAAGCTCTGAATAATAAGATTAGTCGAGTTATTATTTTGATCTTTTCTAATTAATCGCTACTATATTCTCCGCCTTATCCTTTGATAAGAAAATATGCACTGTTGTTTTTTTGTTGCTTTTCAGATGCAAATATAAACAATTCATTTGCTGTATTAATGTACGGCTTTAACCTTAACTTAGTAACCTTTTACTCTGCTATATAAGCTAGTCAGAGGTTGGATGTATTAAAAAATGAAAACCAAACTAATTATTTCATCTTTATTTGTTTCATCTGTATTTATATCCGCTGCTCATGCTTACGATGGGCAAATCAAATTTACGGGAAAAATTACTCAGACTGCCTGTAAAATTGATTCTAATTCACTCAATCAAACCGTAAATATGGGAACTATCAGCTCAAGTTCACTTGATAAAGCGGGTAAAGTCTCTTCCCCTACTAGTTTTAGTATTACATTGACCGATTGCCCATCAGAGTATAAACAAGCTCAGGTCAAATTTGATGGTCAACCAGACATAAACAATAAAGGTCTTTTAGCCCTAAGCAATAGTACTACTTCTCCTTCTGCTAAAGGTGTTGCAATCGCGCTTTTTGAAGATGACAGCAATACACTGATCCCTCTCGCTCAAAGTTCACGTTCTCAGAAACTAAGTGGCCAAAAAACTGAGCAGCTGAATTTTATCGCTAAATATATAGCAACAACTGATCAAGTAGAGCCGGGTTCAGGTGATTCAGTAGCTAACTTCACTATTACCTATAACTAATGGGATTTATGGCAAGGATGCCAAATCTGGATACCTGTTCTAAATGAACAAAAATGATATGTAGTCACTTGGTTATATTCATTTATTAATAAACATAAGCAATAATATTTTTTTGGAGTAATTACTTTGGCATATTTTCGCATTTTGATTTTTATTCTCACTTGCATTTTCAGTATCAACATCTCTCTTGCTGGCGTCGTCATTGGCGGTACACGACTTGTTTATATTAGTGATCAAAAAGAAGCATCTATTTCCATTAATAATCCAGAGGATGATATTTCTTATCTTATTCAATCTTGGGTTCACGGAGAACATAATGAAACTAAAACACCTTTTATTATTACTCCCCCACTTTTTAAATTAACTGCCGGGAATGAAAATATTTTACGAATTGTTAAAACCGGAAATAATTTACCCAATGATAGAGAATCTTTGTTCTGGATCAATATAAAATCTATTCCCGCCACTGCCAAAACGGGACAAAACCAATTACAAATCACAGTAAAATCCCAGTTTAAGTTATTTTATCGCCCTGCCGACTTAGCAGATAACGCGAACACGGCTTATAAGACTCTGAAGTTCAGCATTGATGGGCATAAGCTCACAGCGGAAAACCCAACACCTTACTATGTCTCTTTTTCTGAGTTAACTACAGGAAATGGAGTAAAGAATCATGAAATTCAATCTCCCGGAATGATCTCACCATTTGAAAAATTAAGTTGGGACGTTCCTATTAAGGATATCAATCAAGTAGCGTGGAAAACTATTAATGATTTTGGCGGTGTTACGCCAGAAGAAGAACAGATGCTTTAGCAAAAAACCATTCCATCTATATATCCAAGAGATTTCAAAAATGTAATGTGAAATATGATGGATATATCAAAATTAGAAAATTATTATGGATAACTACCGTCATTATCTTCACCAAAAGACTTCTAATAATTGGATGTTATTTATCAAATTAAAATTGCGCTATCTATATAGTAAAATTCTTCTCTGCTCATTGTTAACGACCTGTTTTGAGGTTTATAACAATAAAGCTTATGCTGAAGAACATTTTAACATTAATGCATTGGAAGTTCTTTCAGGTTTTCCAGAAGATATTGATCTATCTCTCTTTACTCAAGATGATCAGCAGCCTCCTGGCCGTTATTGGGTAGATATCTATCTTAATCGGGAGAAAGTTGATACTGGAAATATCGATTTTATTATCGAAAATAATAAACTATCGCCAAAACTTAAAATACAGCAGCTTCGGGATATGGGTGTGAATATTGATTCATTCCCTTCACTGCGAGATTCGCCGCAAGAGATGGAAATTTCTGATCTAGGTCAATATATTCCATCTGCATCGTCTTCTTTTGATTTTAAACTTCAACGACTGGATATTAGTGTTCCACAGGCCACATTGCATAGCCAAGCCAGAGACTATGTGCCATCTCATTTGTGGGAACAGGGATTAACGTCTTTATTAGTCAATTATAGCTACAGTGGCTCCATGACTTGGCAGGATAATCAATCCGGCTCTACAAAAAACCATTTTCTCAACCTCAGGTCAGGTGCTAATTGGGATGCTTGGCGTTTACGGAATTATTCTACCTACAGCAGCCAAGATAGAAAATGGCAAAGTATTAATACTTATCTTCAACGTGATATTCACACACTGAAAAGTCAATTAACATTTGGTGATAGTTACACACCCTCACCTATTTTTGATAGCGTTCAGTTCCGTGGCATTCAATTGGCTTCTGATGACAGTATGTTACCCGACAGCCTAAAAGGGTTTGCACCAACAATCAGAGGTATCGCACAAAGCAATGCCAAAGTAACCATTAAACAAAATGGTTATATTATCTATGAATCTTACGTTTCTCCCGGACCTTTTGTGATCAATGATCTTTATCCAACAACGTCCACCGGCGATTTAGAAGTCATCGTCAAAGAGGCTGATGGGAAAGAACATCGTTCTGTGCAAACTTTCTCTACTGTACCTATCATGTTACGGGAAAATAGCCTGCGACATTCCTTAACGCTAGGAAAATACAAATCCAACTCTCATCGTGGCAGAGAACCCTATTTTATGCAGGGAACGGTGATATATGGTATTTCCAATCATGTCACTGCATATGGCGGGACGACAATCGCAAAAAATTATCAATCTGTCGCTTTGGGGACGGGCTACAGCTTTTCTGATTGGGGCTCTCTTTCTTTTGATGCAACCTACGCCAAAACCAATTCAATATCCAACGGCAGTCATTATGGTCAATCTTATCGTTTCCAATATGCCAAAGATCTCACTCAAACCGGCACTAACCTTACTCTGGCAGGTTATCGTTACTCAACTCACAATTTCTATGATTTTAAAGAAGCAAATGAATCAGATGTTATGAATGGTGAGAGTCTCCATAATAGCATCAACAAGCGCAGCAAATTACAGCTACACATTAACCAGACTATGGGTGATTGGGGTGCCGTCTATTTATCTGCTTTACAGCAAGATTATTGGCATCAGAAAGGTTATGAAAAAAGCATCAGTGCAGGTTATAGCACAAGTTATAACTCAATCAATTATAACCTGAACTATTCCTATAATGCTTTCCCAGGCGCAAATCACAATGAACAGATTATTTCATTGAGTGTTCAAATCCCTCTGGAGCGTTGGCTGAAGAACAGCTGGGTAAGCTATAACATGACTAACAGCAAAAACAGCGATACTTCTCACCAGCTCAGTTTGACTGGTACTGCTCTTGAAGATAACAAGCTAACTTATAACATTCAGCAAAATTATACTAACCATAATAAAAATAGCGGCGGAAATATCAGTACTGAATACAAAGGAGCATATAGCCAAGTTAACGCAGGTTACAATTATGATAAACACTCCAGTCAGCTGACTTATGGCTTAAATGGAGGGATCGTGGCCCATCCTTATGGTATTACTCTCGCTCAATCTTTGGGAGACACGCCGGTATTGGTACGTGCCAATGGTGCTAAAGGTGTTAAAGTGCAAAATTACGCTGGTGTTAAGACTGACTGGCAAGGTTATGCCATCGTCCCTTATGTCAGCAGTTATCGAAAAAATCGCATTGCGCTGGATACGAATTCAATGGGCAACAACGTTGATATTGATATCAACACCCAAACCATTATCCCAACCCGTGGTTCATTAACTCTGGCCAATTTCCAGACTCGCATTGGTCATCGCGTTTTATTAACTATTACCCATAAAGGTAAAGAAGTTCCCTTTGGTGCAACGGCTACATTGGAACAAAAAAATGAGATAGATGAACCCAATAGCGCCATTGTCAGTAATGATGGGCAAGCTTATCTCAGTGGTATTCCTGATTCAGGCCAGATATGGGTGAAATGGGGTCACAAAGAGGCTCAAAAATGCCATGTTAAATATCAACTTCCAGACCAAATGCCCGAATCTGGTCTGTACACGCTGAACGCATCCTGTGAATAACAAAATCAACCACCTTTTTGATATTTTTATATATTATGGAAATTATTTATGGCTAGCAGATTAAAATTATTATTAGCGGGTTTATTTATCGTCGGCATGATAAGTAGTTTTGCCAGTCAAGCAGACAACCGTTGTGACTATTATCCAGGTGTTACCGCCAAAACAGCGGTAGTCTCTTTTGGTACTATCGTAATCCCTCGGGATCATCCTATCGGAACACACATTAAAGAAATTAGGTTGGATCAAGTCGATACACAAGGCAATCTGGCCTATTGCAATTACCAGCCCCAAGCCACATGGGATAAACCCGATTTTGAACGAGCACACTACAACTATGACTCGATTTATGAATCCGGAATACCCGGTGTTGGCATACGTATCAATACTTGGACTCAGGGATCCAATTTTGGCATTGATTGGTTTCCCAGAACTGTAAATCCTGCATTCAATTGTCACCTGTCACAAGAACCGCCTGGTAAGCTACAATATTGTGGTAAAACATGGGGTTATTTAACAGTACAATTAATCAAAATTGCCCCTATTACAGACTCAGGTAAAATTCAAAGAAAATTATTAACCAGAGCGAGATTAGGTAGTGATATTGCTATTCATACTTTTTATTTGGCAGATACTAACATTGTGACTCAAGGTTGTTCTCTCAAACAAACCACAACATTCGTTGATATGGGAAATATCAAAACCAGCGAGTTTAGCGGTATTAATAGTACAACCGGAACAACAGGTTTCGACCTGACATTGGATTGTGATGCAAACCTGAGTGTCGCGGTTTCTCTGGATGGACGCCCGGCCAAAAGTAACTCAAATAATATTTGGGCGCTAGATTACAGTAGTGACAACGTCACAGCAAAAGGGATTGGGGTGCAAATTTTGTGGCTCAATCGACCGTTATCGATGCGTGAACCTTTTATAGTCCGCTCTGGCCAAAAAACGATAAGACATTTTTCTCTTCCAATGCAGGCTCGTTATATCCAGACTGAGGCGAAAGTCATTCCCGGTAAAGCGGATGCGACAGCAGCAATTACGCTGACTTATCAATAATTCACTATTGCGGCATTGCGATATTTAGGGTGGTAGCTCACCCTTTTTGTTTTTTTAGATTATTAGTGTAGTGCTGATAAGTATAGTTTGTTTAATATAGAAGTATGTTGTAACTATACTTTGGTATCAGGCAACTATTTAGCGAGGCGGTAGTAAATAATAATCACTACCGCCCACAACATATTATGATGCTATATTTTCCATTACCTGAAAAATACGTTTGTCAGATATCGGATATGCAGTACCTAATTGTTGGGCAAACAGGCTAATCCGAAGTTCTTCGATCATCCAACGAACTTCTTTTACTTCCGGCAATTGTTTCTGCTGAACAGACAGTTTCGCCAGCCATTGTTGCCACTGACGCTGGATATGCTCAATCCGACTCATATGCGCCCTATCCTTGTGAGGATCAACCGCCAGTTTTTCCAACCGACGCTCAATACCATTCAGGTAACGCAGAACCTCCGCCAGACGCTTCCAGCCGTGAGAGGTAACAAATCCAGTAAAGACCAGACCGGAGATTTGTTCTTTAATATCAGATAATGCCAGTGCGAGTGAAATATCAATCCGCCCTTTCAGACGTTTATTAATGTTAAATACCGCCGTCAGGATCTGTTCCACTTGTTTGGCAATATCAACAACCGCCTCGTTCAAATCAGCACGCACTTTATCCTGCAAACTGGAAAATGCCTGTTTATTCCACGCAGGCCCACCATTTTCAGCGATTAATCGATCGACGCCGCAAGAGATACAATCATCGATCAAATCCAATACTTTTCCATATGGGTTGAAGTACAGACCCAGTTTAGATTTGTTGGGTAATTTTTCATGCAGATATTTAATAGGCGATGGAATGTTCAGCAATAACAGGCGGCGCGTTCCTTCCCACATGGCATTTTGTTGTTCGGTTTCAGTTTCGAACAGTTTAATGCCAATACTGTCTTTCTCATCCACCAGAGCCGGAAATGCTTTAACGGAATAACCGCCGCGTTTTTGCTCGTAACGCTCAGGTAATTCACCAAAGCTCCAGATATGCAGGCCACTTTGTTCAATACCATCATCTGCAACCGCCGAAAGTGTTTCCTGAACTTTCCCTTTCAATTTGAGTTTCAGTACTGATAAATCTTTTCCTTCCGCCAATGCCTTATTTCTCTCACCCGTTTTTTTCTCGCCAAGAACGCGGAATGTTATCTTCAGATGATCAGGTACTTGTTCTAACTGCCAGTCATCACGTAACACGGTCACACCCGTCATGCGACGTAATTCTTTTTCAAGGCTATCCAATAGTGTCGCTTGGGGTTGTGTAATCCGCTCTAAAAATGCTTGTGCATAATTAGGTGCTGGGACAAAATTACGGCGTATTGGTTTTGGCAGTGATTTGATCAACGCAATAACTAATTCATGACGAATACCCGGAATTTGCCAGTCGAACCCTTCATCTTTAACCTGATTCAATACTGGTAGTGGGATATGTACCGTAACACCATCCGCATCAGTGCCCGGCTCAAATTGATAGCTCAAGCGGAATTTTAAATTATCCTGATGCCAGTAATTAGGGTAATCCAATGCACTGACTTTATCTGCATCCCCCTTAATCAACATGCTCTTTTCAAAGTTGAGCAATTCCGGCTGATCTTGGCTTGCCGTTTTCCACCAGCGATCAAAATGACGAGATGAAACAACATCTTTGCCGATTCGTTGATCATAGAAACTGAACAGGGTTTCATCATCCACCAAAATATCCCGGCGGCGAGATTTATGTTCCAGTTCCTCAACTTCTTCACGTAATTTCAGGTTAGCGCGAAAGAATGAATGACGAGTCTGCCAATCCCCTTCAACCAGCGCATGACGGATAAACAGTTCACGGCATAACATTGGATCTATCTGGCTATAATTCACTAAACGTCCTGCTACAATCGGTAAGCCATATAACGTGACTTTTTCCGTTGCCATCACCGCTCCCTGAGATTTTTGCCAGTGCGGTTCATTATAATGGTGCTTAATTAAATGTCCGGCCAGCGGCTCTATCCATTCAGGTTCGATACGCGCGGCAGTACGTCCCCACAATCGGCTGGTTTCCACCAATTCAGCGACCATTCCCCATTTAGGGGGCTTTTTAAATAAGCCAGAGCCCGGAAAAATAGAAAAACGGGCATTACGTGCACCAGTATATTCCTGCTTATCCGTATCTTTTTGTCCGAGATGGGATAGCAAGCCGGTCAGCAAGGCAATATGGATACTACGATAATCTGCTTCCTGACTGTTGATTGGTAATCCAATTTCTTTAACGACTTGTCGGAGCTGGGTATAAACATCCTGCCATTCTCTGACACGAAGGTAATTCAGATAATCCTGACGACAAAGTTTGCGGAATTGGGAACTAGACAGCTCTTTCTGCTGTTCCACCAGAAAATCCCACAGCTTCAGGAATGCAATGAAATCCGAATCTTTGTCTGCAAAGCGACGGTGTTTTTCATCAGAAGCTTGTTGCTTTTCGAGCGGCCTTTCTCTTGGATCTTGAATCGATAACGCCGAGGTAATGACCATCACTTCACGAACGCAACCATATACTTTGGCTTCCAGCACCATGCGGGCCAGACGTGGATCGATAGGCAACTGCGCTAATTGACGCCCCATTGACGTTAATCGGTAAGCACCTTCTGACAGGGATTCCGGATCTATAGCGCCCAGCTCTTCCAATAAGCGAACACCATCTTGGATATTGCGTTTATCTGGCGCTTCAACAAACGGAAATGCGCTGACATCGCCCAATCCAATAGAAGTCATCTGTAAAATAACAGAGGCCAGATTGGTGCGCAGAATTTCCGGATCAGTAAATTCTGAACGTGATAAATAATCATCTTCGGAATAAAGACGAATACAGATCCCGTCAGAAACACGACCACACCGCCCTTTTCGCTGATTGGCAGATGCCTGGGAAATAGGCTCTATCGGCAAGCGCTGCACTTTGGTGCGATAACTGTATCGGCTGATACGCGCATACCCGGTGTCGATCACGTATTTGATACCCGGTACAGTCAACGATGTTTCAGCTACGTTGGTTGCCAATATAATTCGACGACCAACATGGGATTGAAATATCCGGTTTTGTTCGCTGTTAGACAATCGTGCAAAGAGTGGCAGAATTTCGGTATGTAGGAAATTTTGCTTGCTGAGTGCATCCGCTGTGTCGCGGATTTCCCGCTCTCCACTCATGAAAACCAGTATATCGCCCGCGCTTTCACGCCCCAACTCGCCCACAGCATCAATAATGGCTTCAAGCTGATCGCGATCACTGTCATTATCATCACCCGCCACTGGGCGGTAACGCACCTCCACCGGATAGGTACGCCCCGACACTTCAACAATGGGTGCATTGTTAAAATGACGAGAGAAACGTTCCGGATCAATCGTTGCAGAGGTAATGATGACTTTCAGATCAGGACGTTTTGGCAACAACTGACGCAGATAGCCAAGAATAAAATCGATATTCAGGCTCCGTTCATGAGCTTCATCGATAATGAGCGTATCATATTGCAGCAACAAGCGATCTTGTTGTAATTCCGCCAGCAAAATACCGTCAGTCATCAACTTGACCAATGTATTTTCACTTACCTGATCATTAAAACGGACTTTGTATCCGATCGTAGAACCAAGTGGCGTCTCCAATTCATCCGCAATACGGTTGGCAACTGAACGGGCGGCCAAACGACGGGGTTGGGTATGTCCGATCAGCCCTTTGATCCCTCTACCTAATTCAAGACAGATTTTTGGGATCTGGGTAGTTTTCCCTGAGCCGGTTTCACCCGCAATGATAACAACCTGATTATCCCGAATCGCTTTATAAATATCGTCTTTTTTCTGGCTGACAGGTAAGTTTTCAGGGTAGTTAATTGAGGGACATGCGGCTTGGCGA
Organism: Xenorhabdus littoralis; assembly: GCF_033949345.1. NCBI lineage: Bacteria > Pseudomonadati > Pseudomonadota > Gammaproteobacteria > Enterobacterales > Morganellaceae > Xenorhabdus > Xenorhabdus littoralis. Next base: position 51,046 of record NZ_VCDP01000033.1, on the reverse strand, counting down.
TTAATGACTTTCTTCTTTGCGGTGGTTATATCCTCGGAAATGGATTGTGCCACGGCCTGCAAAGAAGCTTGATTCTTAATTTTTGCTGCTCCATGCAGGCGTTTTCTCAAACGGAACTGATCGCGCAACATTGCGTGATCAAGTTCAGCGAATAATTCAGCAAATGGTGCTGTCAAAGGTGATTCCACTGTGATAAATCCTTGTGACGTTCTTAAACTGGGTAGCGCTGTCTTTGCAGGCTCAGAGGATAGTTTCTTATGAGTTAATCCTTAGAAGTGTAACATATATTGTTCAATTCCATGTACTTCATATATATCCTTCAATCATTCAGTGAATTTGAATGCTTATCTCAAAATATTAAGTTATTGCCTGAACAATTTCTTGTATAAGATACTCCACACAGCAAAATAATTAACTAAATTATAGTATTGATAGTTAACGAAGGAAGTAAAGAATGAGTAAAGTACTGGTTCTGAAATCCAGCATTCTGGCCCAATATTCCCAAAGTAATAAAATGGCCGACTATTTTGTCGAAAAATATCTGGCTAACTATTCAGATAGCGATATCACCATCCGTGATTTAGCAGAAAACCCAGTTCCGGTACTGGATGGTGAGTTAGTCGGGGCCTTGCGTCCAAGTGACGCAGAACTGACGGAACGCCAACAATCAGCTTTAGCTCTGTCTGATGAGATGATTGCAGAATTAAAAACACACGATGTTATTGTAATCACCGCACCAATGTATAACTTCACTATTCCAACTCAGCTAAAAACCTACTTTGACCTGATTGCCCGTGCCGGCATGACGTTCCGCTATACTGAAATAGGTCCCGAAGGTTTGCTGAAAGGCAAAAAGGCTATTGTCTTGACTAGCCGTGGAGGTATCCATAAAGGCAATCCAACCGATTTGATGACACCCTATTTGCGCGTTTTTCTTAAGTTTATCGGCATTACAGACGTAGAGTTCGTATTCTCAGAAGGTTTGGCACTGGGTGCGGAAGCAGCCAGCCAGACTCATCAAGATGCCCGTGATGTGATGGATGATATCATAGAGAAAATGGCACAAATACAACCCGAAGAAACTGCCGCTTAATCAAGACTGAGTGCGCCAGACGGCGCGCTTATTTTTTTACCCAATTACCGTTGATACCAAGCACATATTCCCCCGATGCCGCGCGATTTACCAGTTTTTCGCCCGCCATTTTCGCGACTTGGTTCGTTGTCATGTTATTTTGGGCTGCAATTTCAGAATATTTCTTTTCCCGCTCATCATTAATTACTTTGACCATAGATAGAGCATCTTGGGTTTTTTTTACGGGTGCCAGATAGCCACTGAACGTTTCTCCTACCAGTCCTTTCTGTTTTGCTTCATTTAATTCCATGCCCACAGCAAAAGAGCTGAACAGCAGACTCATCAGAAATACCACTCCTGCTTTTTTCATATTCTAACCTTTAGAATAAATTAGAGTTATTCTTGAGCATATCTTCAATTTGCCGATCAACTTTAATATGAATCTCATGCTCAATTTTCACGTTCATGTTGATATTGATAGGCTTATCCGGCGTCGCCATTTCCAGCCTGATACACCCTGTCAATGCCATATTGAATAACATCATACCAGCTAACATCATGCTGACCCTGACGGTCGGCAACCCGAATCTAATTTTTGTTATCATTCATCACTCCCGCTCATTACAGATATATTTTTCTGTAACCACTCTTCCAGATTACTGCCAAAACGCAGACTACGCCACAATTGAAAAATGTTCTCCTCATGGCGATAGTTAAGCCTGACTTCACGCTTTTTATCTACCACGGGGTTAACCCCGCTGATCTCTGAAGATAATGTCAAGATCCCCAGATTATTGAGAGTTACATATGCCTTTAAACGCTCGATTTCTAAATAACGTAGCCAGTCCATTGCGATACCTGCCGATAAATCATTTTTTCCTATGGAATCGACAGTATCTTTATCCAGTCTCAACGTCAGATAGTCCTCATTGGATACCCATCCTCGTTGAATAATCCAATTTTGATCATTTAGTAATACTGGCAGTTCACCGCTGATCTTTCCTGACATCGCCATTTGCTTGACTTTTAACACGCCAAACAATTTGCTCAGATTCAGTTTGTTAAATCGCAATATAGCGGGTTCTTTTTGTGGGAGCTGTAATTTATTCATTCCCAATTTTCCATCCAGAATATCAGTATGCACATTAGTCAGCGCCAATGGCTGTGTATCAGTCGGAGGATAAAAACCCATCAGATCCGCTGTTACATTTTGCAAATCAAATAGTCCCTTAATTGCTTTGATTCGAAGCTGAACTGGTGATGCCAATCCCAGTTGCCAAGTCTGTTCCTGCAAACGCCAGGGCAAAATAAAATCCAGACCATCTACTTCCCCATTTTTCAGCCACATGCCCGCATTTTTCACTACCCAATGACCACCAGCACGAAATCCTTGTCCTTTTGCTGCTGAAAAAGCAGCTTGTGCATAAATATCCCCACTACGTACCGTAATACCCAGATCTGGCGGAATAAACGACTGGAATGCCAATAAAGATTGTCGTGGCCAACGGGCTTCCCCCCTTAATCGCTCTCCATCCCAGCGCCCATAAAATGGAATGGGGCCAATACCTTTGGAATGCAATGTACCATTTAGCATAAAATTATCGGGTGACTGCCCAATCAATGTGGCCTTAAAGTTAAAAGGAGGCAGGAAACCACCAGAACGAAATTCTGTTCTCTGGGCAGATAACTGCAAATCCCCCATTAACTTAGCGTGATTTACTCCGCGCTCCCAAACTAACGGTTTGGTTAGTTTTAAACGCGGGGTTTTCATCTGTACAAGACCATATTGAATAAGGTCAAACCCCGTGTTTAATGAATTCACTGTTATCTGTGATTGATTCCAGTTTCCTATGCCAGCAATATCCCATTTGGCTTGTAACGGAGGTAAATTCCCATCCCCCCAATAGCGCCATTTCCAATTTCCCTGATCAGGCATAAAATCTTCAGCATACCCATCCAGATGTAATTTAAATTTTCCCCAATAGCTGTCCTGCGCCGTCACTATGGCTTGAAGACGTCCGGTAAAACCCTCGCGCGTCAGGTAAGTCCCTGCTAAAGGCAATCGTGCCTCTTTCACGGTAAACGTTTCACTGACTTTTCTCCATGCCCGAAACAGTGCCCCTGTCCGAAAGGTAATTTTAGGTGCAACCAGTGATCCTGTTATGACAGCAGGTAATGACATCGTCATGGTCATCTGTCCGCTATTCATCTGTCCGGTTAACTGAAATGGGATATGAGCATCAGTGATATTGATTGGCGTCGGTTGCACTGAAAGTACGACATTACCTTTACCCTGCCCATTTTGAGTAACCAGATTAATCCGTCCGCTAACAGACATCCCTGACAACCCCTTTTTCCATTGAAAAAGCGTAAGATTAACGCCCCCAGATAATGGCTGACCAGCTTCCAACCATTGCCATTTCCCCCCCGTTATCTGAAATTGCGATTCATTGATTGACCAGGGTAATTCCGCCAGTATGTGTTTTTTCTTTTCGCCAATAATTTTATTTTCTTCAATAACAATGAATTGCCCGCTTTTCCCCTGCCATGTCAATGTTACCTGTAGCGGCTCCGGATATTGACTGAGAGATAAATGCGCGGTGATTTGTCCTTTTTCAGGCAGTTCTTCAATATTCAGCGGTAATGCAACATCCCCATTCAGATTAATTTCCTGATCAGGCAATTTCACATAAAGATTATGAATAATAAGAGTTTTGTTATCTTTAATATGCGCATTCAGTTTTAACTGTTCACCTTGGTAAGAGAATAATTGCCCCTGAGCTGACGAACTAAATTGAAAACTACCGGCGAAATCCGGCCACGGCATAAGAGCTATGTGATCAACAGTAAGCCTGACCGAAAGTATAGAGGATAATATTTCCTGAACAGATAATGGTGGTGACTGTTTTTCCGCAGCAGAGAGAGCAGGAAGTTGTGACAGGCACTGGCTTTGGCTGGCAATATTGGCAACATGAATATTCCAGTCATGGCCTTCAGTATTTTCCCAACGTGGATACTCCACCAATAAGCCAGATATGCGAATCCAATCGCACTCTTTTGCTTTCAATGAAATCCCATCCAACCATAATCCACTCTTTTTCAATTCAGGTTGCGTCAGAGAAAGGGTGACACCTTGTGGCAACCAATGACCGGCAAGCAATGGAACCCAGCGTGGAAGTGTATACCAACCTGCCAATACCAGTAACACCAACAGTAACATCATCACTGAGAGCACTTTTAATATTTTGGTCATCAATCCTTATCTCTTCTTTGCAACCTTATAGCAACTTCCTGTTATGATAGTCTCATATCAGGCTCTAAGCCGATTTATTATACAGGCTATTACTATGAATAGCTTATCAGGCGATTTATTCGAGTATAGCGAGATATAACGCTTAGAACCTTCAGTAGATGTTATTATTGCAAACAGTTTTCAGCAATGTGAACTCATGAATGGCTCGGATGATTCTACAGTTACTGTATGGCGGAGATATTGTTATGAAATTGGTTGTTTACAGTACAAAGCAGTATGATCGTAAACATTTTGAAATGCTCAACCAAAAACTTGGCCTTGATTATCATATCGAGTTTTTTGATTTTCCTCTGAGTGCACAAACTGCCAAAAATGCCGTTGGCGCAGACGCTGTCTGTATTTTTGTCAATGATGATGGCGGACGCGAAGTTCTGCAAGAATTAGCAGAGATGAATATCAAAGTATTGGCATTGCGTTGTGCCGGATTCAACAATGTCGATCTGGATGCAGCAAAAGAATTGGGTATTCAGATTGTTCGGGTACCGGCTTATTCACCTGAATCAGTAGCTGAACACACCGTTGGATTGATGCTGTGCCTGAATCGGCGCATTCACCGTGCTTACCAACGCACCCGTGATGCCAACTTTTCCCTTGAAGGCCTGACAGGTTTCAATATGTATAAACGTACGGCCGGTATTGTTGGTACGGGAAAAATAGGTCTTGCTACTCTAAGAATTTTGAAGGGTTTCGGTATGCGTTTATTGGCACATGATCCATATCCAAATCCAGAGGCTTTAGATATGGGTGTGACATATGTCGATTTAGATACTTTATACTCTGAATCTGATGTTATTTCCCTTCATTGCCCTATGACACCAGAAAACCATCATTTATTAGATGAAACGGCATTCAATAAAATGAAAGATGGTGTGATGATCATCAATACCAGCCGAGGTGCACTAATCGATTCCATTGCTGCGATTAACGCATTAAAACAGGAAAAAATCGGGGCATTAGGCATGGATGTTTATGAGAATGAACGCGATTTATTCTTTGAGGATAAATCAAATGACGTTATTCAAGATGATATTTTCCGCCGTTTGTCTTCCTGTCATAATGTACTGTTCACTGGTCATCAGGCGTTTTTAACAGAAGAAGCGTTAACGAGTATCAGTGAAACGACTTTACAAAATATCCAGCAATTAACATCCGGAAAAATTTGTCCGAATATTGTTGGATAATTTCAGAGAACATCAGGAGATAAAATGAAAAAAGCGATTCCGTTAGTGGTCGCCACCCTGTTACTTACAGCATGTCAATCTTCGGGGGTTAGCGCTACGGGAAATGTCAAAACCAGAGATCTACAAAATCATCATTTTGCTTTGGTCAGCGTCAATAGTGAGAATATCTCGAATAAAGAAGACAGCAAGCTTTCGATTATATTTGATGAAAACATGCATGTCTCAGGCACTATGTGTAACAATTTCATGGGATCTGGCAAATTAAAGAACAACGTACTGACTGTCAAAAATTTAACCAGAACCCAAATGTACTGCACCAAAGAAAGACTCAATCAGTGGGATCAGGTGTTTAATGGCATGTTGACTAAAGGTGCAAAAGTCAGCTTAAAAGGTAAAAAACTTACATTGGTTAATGGCCAAAACACGTTGGTTTATACTTTGCGGGATCTTGACCAATAACCCAATGATATTTTTTCTGCTTACATGAATTTGATTACCCAGCATGATACTGGGTAATCTGTTAAAACGGTATTTCAATTAATATCCGCATAAGCGAAGTTATCCAGTTGATTCCAATCTTATATTTTTATGACAACATAACACCAATTATCAGTGTGATAGCAATCCAAACCCCTACAAACGTTATATAGCTCATCCATCTGTTGTTCATTTTAACTTTCCCTCATTATCAGACAAATTTCCATAGCTGCACGGTAGTGGCTTTGACTGTCTGGCACAGAAAGAGCACCAACAGTCTCTGATATATATTAGGTAAGCAGCATAAGTACCATTCTAATATTTATTACATATCGTTATGGAATTGATTGAGTTGTTGTAAGAATGGAACAATATTCTTGCCAGAATCGGATTCAGTGTGCTATTTCGGAATATAATGATGCCCAATTTATTTTTTAAAGGCCACGCCGGAGCGTAACCTTAAATTAAATATATAAATTTGAATAATTTATTCATCACGCCAGTTAATATAAAAACGCTTGGTTACTCCCGCCTGCTTCATTACTATACCTAATTACTATACCTAATTTTTTTGCGTCAGGGGTGGTTTGGCTATGGTATTCGTAGTTTATTATAAAATGTGAGTTTTTACTTCAATCAAATACCCTTGCGTAGCAATGAATATCATTTGATATATGATAGGTACTCGATTAAATTATCAACCTGATCACTATTCACTCGCCAAAGCCAGATTCCGTGTGTTGTTTCTCGGGATAGAGTGACGCACTCCAGTTACTGTAAGTACAAACAAATATGGCAGGATCTTTATTTGAGAACGGCGTAGCCATAGATTTAATTTTTTCCGCCAAATCAATGGATTCTAATGGAGAATTACCAACATAAGTTCCAGTGGGAAGGCGGTGCCATTTTCCGTTAGGAAAACGGATAGATTGATTGAACTGATTCGCTGTCATCCTTTTATGCAATTTTTCATAGCCGTCAGAACCCGTACCATAAAGCTCCACACGAATCAAATAGCTTGCCATTTCTCTTTCCTTGTATTGACTATTGAACAAACAAGTTATCAGTTTTTCTTTATAGTTTAAAGTCGGAAAAGCGGGAGGAAAATTCGATATTAATGGTATATCGGAAATTGCATTACCATGATATAAAATCCCTTTCATATCAATCAATAAAATAACTATTCTGGTTTATTCAATATATGGTCTTCCCAATCTACCACATCTGCTTCACGCACAGCAATATACCTGACAGAAATGCGCTCCGCATGCATGGCCGATTTTGAACCACTGACCAATGGATGCCACGGCAGAAGTTTTTTCCCTTCACCAATCAAACGATAAGCACAAGTCTGCGGCAACCATGCAAAAGTAATCATATTCTCACGGGTCAATTTGATGCAGTCAGGCTCATATCTGAAACGATCTTCGTAATTCTTGCACTGGCAGGTTTTGATATTCAGTTGATTGCAGGCAACATTGGTGAAATAAATTTCATCAGTATCTTCATCCATCAACTTATGCAGGCAGCACTGACCGCAACCATCACATAGTGCTTCCCACTCCGGGTCTGTCATTTGTTCTAAGGTTTTCACCTGCCAGAAAGGTTGAGACATAATTTCTGTCATTCCTCGTGGTTAAATCACTCTGGTGGTCAAAACGTGCTCATCAAGAGAAACGTTTAATACATCACCAGATTGTAGTGGCCCCACACCTTCAGGCGTTCCCGTCAAGATGATATCGCCGGGGCGCAGGGTAAAAAAGCGTGACATATAGCTAATCAACGGGATGATAGGCATGCGCATGTCACTCGTATTGCCGTTCTGGCGCAATTCGCCATTTACTGTCAAAGACAGTTGAGTATTTTGTGGATCACCAAAGGCATTCACAGGAATAAAACCTGATATCGGGCATGAACCATCAAATGCCTTACTTTTTTCCCACGGTTGTCCTGATTGTTTAAATTCTCGTTGCAAATCACGCAATGTCAAATCCAGTGCAACGGCAAAGCCCGCAATAGCCTTACTGACTCGTTCCTCATTAGCATTCTTGAGTGTAGAGCCAATCAAAACAGCCAATTCAATTTCATGGTGCACTGAACCTAACGAGTGCGGGATGGAAACAGGCTGGCAGAGATCACAAAATGCGGTTTCAGGCTTGATGAATATCACTGGTTCTTCAGTTGATTGAGAACCCATCTCTTTCATATGACTATCATAATTGCTGCCGACACAAACGACTTTATTGGCAGGAAAATCTAACAGTACGCCCTGCCAATCACGATGCTGGTACATAACATTCTCCGTTATCTGTTTTCAATCCGCTTATTTCAACACCTGAAGTTTAGAGATCCGATTTTCAGTGAGTAAGGAAATGAGTTCGCTGCGTGATACCATCTGCCATCATACCAACACTAAGGGCAAAATAGTAAGAACGATTCCAGTGCATAATAGTACGGAAATTTTGTGTTACCCAAAATGCTCTCTGTGTTGGTTCATCAGGGATCACAATCCAGCCTTTGGTGTTTACAGGTAGTTTAGCAAAATGCGGGGATGAGATCCCTAATGCCTGCCACTGGTCTATCGTTTTACCCTGCTCAGGCTTAACACCTTCCAGTGTCGCGTCAAAACCCGCAGGCAGGGAAATGGCATATCCCCACGGTAAACCTTGTTGCCACCCTTCCTTGGACAGATAATTTGCGGTCGAGGCAAAAACATCGTCTTTATTGTTCCAAATATCTATTTTGCCATCTCCATTGCCATCCGCGCCATAAGTCAAATAAGAGGTTGGCATGAATTGGCTCTGGCCCATTGCACCCGCCCACGAACCTTTTAGGGTTTGGTCTTCATCAATATATTGGTTTTGCATAATTTCTAGCGCAGCCAATACCTGTTTGATGAAAAACACCTCCCGGCGACCTTCAAAGGCCAGCGTGGATAATGCCGAAATGACATCTTCTTTTCCCTGAATTTTGCCAAAACCGCTTTCCAACCCCCACAAAGCAACAATATAGGCTTTCGGTACACCGTATTTATGACTGATTGTTTCTAACTGAGGAAGATGGCTTTCATATTGTGCGGCACCCTGATCAATTCTCCAGGTTGGCAAGACGCGATTCAGATAATCATCCAACGTAACTTTCTTTTCCGGCTGATTACGGTCAGCCTTAATGACTCTCGGAATGAAATGAATATTAGCAAATGCCCTGTCCAGTGTTTTCTCACTGAAACCTTGCTCTCTCGCTTGCTGTTTCAGCAATGCCACGTAAGCAGGAAATTGTGATGGTTCACGGGAACTCAATGGAAAATCGCGATCCAAAGCCCTGACTTCTGTTTGGGAGCGAGCGGTCAGCGCAGATGGGTTGTACAATTGTTTACCACCTGATGCACTGCATCCTGCCAACAGAGTTGCCGCCAATAAAGTCATCCCAGTGATTAATTTCATAAATCAGCTCCTCGGTTCAGGATCAGGCCGTTGCCAGATATTTTCTTATTGCTTGGTTGATGCCAAATGGTCATTAATCAAACTTTCTACTGGCGGTGGCACTTGTAAGTAAAATCCTTGTTCACTCAACGCCATTTTTACTTTTTCAATATCTGCATTGGCGAGTTTTTTTCTTTCTGATAACGAAATCATCATTGAATATTGAGGTTCACCAAATGTTTTTAACAACTCTTCAGGAACGCGCGAGAAATCACCTCTTTTTTCAACATAAAGATATGTTTGGTCACGTTTTAGGCTTCTGTAAATTACACAAATCATTGTCATAAACTCTTTTAAATTAACTCTGCGGCTTGCTTGAATAATTCACTAACTATAACATGCTTATTATATTTAAGAATATCGTCTCCCAGATGTTGTTATAGAAAACTATTCTAGGTAATCACTTGGGAAACTTAACCTTGCTGAGTCAAAATATCGATGCCACAGTCGCCAATTGAGCTAAAAGGTAGTAATTTTACGCTTTCGGTCGTTCATTTGCATAATGACCAGCCGGAAGTCATTCACAAAGCTATGCGGGAAAAAATGGAGCAAGCGCCTGAATTTCTGAAGAATGCTCCTGTTGTTGTCAATATAGCCAATCTCCCTGTTGATGCAGACCTACTCGCTCTCCGCCATTCTATTGAATCGGTAGGCTTGCGTATTGTTGGCATCAGTGGCTGTCAGAATGAAGAACAACGAAAAATTGTTTTAAAATCTGAACTCCCTTTATTGAAAGAAGGTAAAAGTCAGAAAGTTCTTACTCAAGAAAATAAACCGACCGAACCTATTTTCAAAAAAACTCGTATAATTAATACACCTGTTCGTTCAGGACAAAGAATTTATGCGCCAAATAGCGACCTCATTGTGACAAGTAATGTGAGCGCTGGTGCTGAATTAATCGCTGATGGAAATATTCATATATATGGTGTGCTACGTGGACGAGTATTGGCAGGCGCATCTGGCGATCAAGAAAGCCAGATTTTCTGCACCCATTTAAATGCTGAACTGACATCTATTGCAGGCCAATATTGGCTCAGCGAAAAAGTTCCAGAGGATTTTGTTGGAAAAGCAGCAAAATTACGTCTGGTAAACAATGAATTAACTATTGAAACCTTAGTCTAGCCCTTATAACAAGGAATCGCTTCATGGCACGCATTATTGTTGTTACATCTGGAAAAGGTGGCGTTGGCAAAACCACTTCAAGCGCGGCCATTGCTACCGGTCTGGCCCAACGAGGGAAAAAAACCGTCGTTATCGATTTTGATATCGGTCTACGGAACCTCGATTTGATCATGGGCTGTGAACGCCGAGTGGTCTTTGACTTCGTAAACATCATTCAAGGTGATGCCAGCTTAAATCAGGCGCTTATCAAAGATAAGCGCACAGAGAATCTCTACATTCTGCCTGCCTCTCAAACCCGCGATAAAGAAGCTCTCACCCGTGATGGCGTCGAGAAGATTCTGAATGAATTATCTCAACTGGGATTTGATTTTATTATCTGTGATTCACCAGCAGGTATTGAAAGCGGCGCATTGATGGCACTCTATTTTGCCGATGAAGCAATTATTACGACAAACCCGGAAGTTTCATCTGTCCGTGACTCTGATCGTATTTTAGGGATTTTAGCGTCTAAATCACGCCGTGCAGAACAAAGTGAAGAGCCGATTAAAGAGCACCTGCTATTGACTCGTTATAATCCAGGACGTGTGAACCGAGGTGATATGCTCAGCATGGAAGATGTACTGGAAATTCTGTGCATTCCTTTGCTTGGAGTTATCCCAGAGGATCAATCTGTTCTCCGTTCATCCAACCAAGGTGAACCTGTTATTCTGGATAAAGAATCTGATGCTGGTAAAGCATACGAAGATACCGTTTTACGTTTACTCGGTGAAGAACGGCCTTTCCGTTTCATCGAAGAAGAAAAAAAGGGCTTTTTAAAACGCCTGTTTAGGGGGTAACGCATGGCTTTGTTAGATTTCTTCCTGTCGAGAAAAAAACCGACAGCAAATATCGCCAAGGAGCGGCTACAAATCATCGTGGCAGAGCGGCGCCGTGGTGACTCTGAGCCTGCCTATTTGCCTGAAATGAAGCGAGATATTCTGGCTGTGATTTGCAAATACGTACAAATCGATCCGGAAATGCTTTCTGTACAATTTGAGCAAAAAAATGATGATATCTCTGTACTGGAACTTAATGTAACATTACCAGAGATTGAGGAATCGCTAAAATAACAGCATCAAGTGATGCTATTTAATTTAACACGGTAATTCCTCAAGAATATATCGGGATGTGGTAGCATCCCGATATAAAATCCAAACCGAAATGTTTAAACAGAGTAGCGGATGTTATTTTGCTGAATTATTGTGCTGAATAATGACCCAATATTTCGGCAACAGGTTCAGCCAATAACTTCCCACGCCAACCACTGATTAACTCAGGCTGATACTCCGATGATTTCAGTTTCCAATGCCAATTGAGCAGTTGGTTGATTTGTCGGCGAGAAGCCAGCAACTCCGCGCTGAAATGATAGGATTCACTCACTTGAGTGACCAGTGACTTAATGTCTTTAAAAATCTTGCGATAGCCCGGATAATCAATCAGACTCATAATTTGAGCCGGATACTCTTCTTCTGGAATATCTTTGCAGTCTACAACCATCGCCAACAAACGACGACCGTGACAACGAATTTCCTGCCCACTCAATCCCAAGGCATTCAACTCACCCAGAGATGTCGGCATATAGCGGGCAATCTGCCATAAGTTCTCTTCACGCACCACAAAATTAATCGCCAGATCACGTTCCCGTGCCTGATTTAATCGCCATGCTGCCAATTTTTTCAGACAAGCCAACTGCTTGGGCCGCAACTGCCATGCGTTACCAATATCCTTGTAAGCGAATTCGGGTTTCACTATTTCTTTACGGCGTCGGGCAATCAGATCACTTTCATCTTTTGCTGCATCGATATACCCAGCCTGCTCTGTTTTCTCCATCAGAATATCGGCGAGTGGCAATAAATAATAAACATCTGCTGCTGCGTATTCACACTGCTTTCCACTTAACGGACGCGCCAGCCAATCGGTACGAGATTCGCTCTTATCCAACTCTACATGCAAATACTCATCAACCAACGTTGCAAAACCACATGACATTGGATGACCAATAAATGCAGCCAATACTTGAGTATCAATCATGGGTTCAGGCAAGCACTGGAAGCTATTGCTAAAAACTTCTAAATCTTCACTGCCGGCATGGATAAATTTTAATACACTTGGCTCCGTCAATAATTCTCTGAAGGGCTGCCACTGCGAAATTTCGAGGGGATCAATCAAAGAAAGCTGCTCACCATCAAACAGTTGTATCAAACCTAATTGGGGATAATACGTCCGTGTACGTACAAATTCGGTATCCAGTGCAATTTTTGCTTGTTTTTTAGCCCGCTCACAGACTGACTGTAATTGTGCATCGGTAGTAACTAGCTGATAATTCAAAACATAATTCTCTTAGCCATTCATAATGACACGCAAAATAACGCCGGTAAAAACCGGCGTTATTAATGTGATAGGCAATCTTAAAACTTTTATTTTACCTTTGTACCCTTCTCTCCCAAGCGTCTGTTCTATTAGCGCCGGTAACTAAAGATAGTTTGGGTATTAACATAATCAATTTATAGCAGCATTATTCGCTTTTGCTAACTCTTCGTTACGAAGCTCTTTGCGAAGAATTTTACCTACGTTGGATTTAGGCAACTCATCACGAAATTCAATGAGTTTTGGCACTTTATATCCCGTCAGGTAACGGCGGCAATGTGTTTTAAGCTCATCCTCAGTTAAGCTTGGGTCTTTACAAACCACAAATACTTTAACAGTTTCTCCTGAGTTTTTGCTCGGAACACCCACTGCTGCCGACTCTAACACTTTAGGATGGGAAGAAACAATATCTTCCACTTCATTTGGATAGACATTAAAACCGGAAACCAGAATCATATCTTTTTTCCGATCAACGATATGGAAAAAGCCTTTTTCATCTATGTTGGCAATATCCCCTGTTGCCAACCAACCGTCTTTCAATACTTCATCCGTAGCTTCAGAGCGGTTCCAGTAACCTTTCATCACCTGTGGCCCGCGTACCCACATTTCACCGGCTTCTCCCAGTGGAACTTCATTACCGTCTGCCCCGATTAGCTTGATTTCTGTCGAAGCAACGGGGAAACCTATACTACCACTGTAGTGAGCCAAATTATGGGGATTAGCCGACACCAGAGGGGCACATTCTGTTAGACCATAACCTTCCAGCAAGTGACAACCTGTCAGATTTTCCCATTTGTCAGCGACCACTTTCTGCACCGCCATACCACCACCAACAGATAAACGTAGTGAGGAAAAATCCAGCTTGTGGAATTCTGGATTATTCAGCCAGGCATTGAATAACGTGTTAACACCTGATAACGCAGTAAAGCGATAACGCGATAATTCTTTGACCGTACCATTAATGTCACGAGGATTGGTAATCAGCAAATTTTGCCCACCCAGCTCAATGAAGAACAGGCAATTTATTGTCAGGGCAAAAATATGGTACAGCGGCAATGCCGTTACCACAAGCTCCTGACCAGCCTTCAGCAATGGAGCGTAACTACCTTTAGCCTGTTCAAGGTTTGCCAACATATTTCGATGAGTCAGCATGGCACCTTTTGCCACCCCGGTCGTCCCGCCTGTATATTGCAGAAAGGCCAAATCTTCACCATTCACATCGGGTTTGACATACTGCATACGGTAGCCTTTATGCATTGCACTACGGAATGAAATCGCATCCGGTAAGTGATACTTTGGTACTAGCCGCTTAACGTATTTAACAACGAAATCAACCAGTGTTCCTTTTGGACGGGAGAGTTGATCACCCATGCGTGTCAAAATAACGTGCTTGATTTGTGTATTGAAGACAATCTTTTCTAAGGTATGTGCAAAGTTAGAAACAATAACAATGGCTGATGTCCCACTGTCATTAAGCTGATGTTCTAATTCACGCGGGGTATAAAGCGGATTAACATTTACCACAGTCATCCCTGCACGTAAAATGCCAAACAGTGCCACAGGATATTGCAGTAAATTCGGCATCATCAATGCCACGCGATCGCCTTTTTTCAGCCCCAGTCCATTCTGTAGATAAGCGGCAAAGGCACGGCTACGCTCTTCCAGCTTACGGAAAGTCATTACCTCGCCCATATTGATAAATGCGACTTGATCGGCATAATGAGTCACAGCATTTTCAAACATTTCAATCAACGACGCATAACGGTCGGGATCGATTTCTGCCGGAACATCTGCCGGATAATGTTTTAGCCAGACTTTTTCCAAGTTGAATACTCCTGAAATCTAATTGCGATGTAATCACTGACAATAAAACAAACCAGATCTGTATATTTAACAAATTATTAACTCAGCGTACCAGTTTGAAAAGAAACAATGTTCAGGTTGGCGATACACATCACTAATTTAATACAATTCATTACTGCAAAAAAATAAGGCAGCTTCTGCCGCCTACATGTTTTTATTAATTATCAATAAGTTACTTAATTAATAAACACTTTTATTTATAATTCGTTGATTATACACTGATTTACTATTTTTTGATTTAAAAGTCACATCATTATTCCAAATAGTTATAATAAAAGTGCCTCAATAAAAGATAATTATTAAGATATGACATCAGGATAGAATTTTTGATGAGCAGATAGATTTAATCAGTCAAAATCGGTTCAACTGGTGCAGATTGAAGCGGTGAATAGACTCTCCAAATAGGATCATAAGGGCTACCATAATAGTTCCATGGATCAGCGCCAAGAGATGGAGGCAAAATCACTCGTTGAGATTCATGCCAAAGTTTCAACCCTGTTACAGTAATCGCAACGTAATTATATGGGCTATTACCTACTTTGCCTTTTTCAAGGCCAGTAATTTTCCCCACAACTGTCACATAATGATCTTTAAAATCACTGGGCTCTAAAAAATTATTCACATAAGCATAAACACGTCCCAGAGAAGAAGTTTTCAAACGCGGGACAGCGTTGCTTGCCAGTGGCATAGCGGAAATTTCCAATCTGGTCTGGTCTTTTTCATTTAAAACACTGAGTACTTTCCCACCAAACCGGCCTTCATGCCCAATATATAATTCAGGCCTATTTTTGACAGAAACCAGATTTTCTTCAGGTGCCTTGGTTGTTCCTTTGATGATATCAGGAACCGATGCACAACCTGCAAGTATCATCGTTCCCAATAGAGCCACCGCTTGTAACATGCCTCGATAGTGTGTTCCGTTGAGCATAAATCCTCCACCTCGGTATAAAATTGATCATGTTAACTATAACCAACTATTTATATTCATGGATACCGCAGCCTGTCACAAGTGGCATTTTATAATTTTATATTTGCTATTTATTTCACCAAGCAAAAGCCCATTAGCGGCCCGGTAATTTTTTCCATGTCACTTCGTTGCGCAGGTATACAGGCTCAGCCTCTTCAACTGCTGTCGCCTCTCCGTCTTTCCACATCTTCACCGCCAGCGGCAGCATATCTTCCGCATAAGGTAAAGTAATATCGCTTGCTAACAGTGTTAAAGGGCTGTCCAGCAATTGAGGATAAGCCTCCCAACCGGTACCAGCAATCGCCCACTCACCAGACAAGGAACTCATCATCGCTTGCACCTGTTCAGGTTTCAGAACAGCCTCTGTTTCATCGCCCTGCCATTCACCCAGAGAATTACGAGTATATTGTCCCCAATAGACTTCCCCCATACGAGCATCAATGGCAACCAAAACATTTGTTGCTTCTTTCAGGCGAAATGCACCCTGGGCCATCGTTTTCAGGGAAGAGACACCAAGCATGGGTAATTCAGCACCCAATGCCAGTCCTTGTGCAATCCCAACACCAATCCGTACTCCCGTAAAACTGCCCGGTCCACGACCAAATGCCAACGCGTCCAGTTCTTGCAGGCTTACATTGCTTTTCGTCAGTACTTTTTGCACCATCGGCAAAATACGTTGGGTGTGCTCTCGTGGAGAAATTTCAAACTGTGCTTCAACAGCACCTTTATTCCAAAGTGCAACAGAACAGGCTTCAGTTGCAGTATCAATAGCTAAAATCCGCGTGGACATGCCTTAACTCCGGCAAGAATAGAATTCGAAACAAGGGGGCTATACTACCATAGCCCCGATAATTTTACTCTGACTGTGATGGACGTGATTTCAGAAAGGCTACCGCTTTTGATAAATCACGGGTACGGGATGCTGGAGGCAAGCTATTAAGAAAAACCTCACCGTATGGGCGCATCACCAGCCGATTATCACAGATAACAACAACACCGTAGTCATCAATATCACGGATCAGGCGTCCAACTCCTTGTTTCAAGCTGATAACTGCATCGGGAAGTTGCACTTCATTAAAGGCATCGCCTCCTTTAAGCTGGCAATCTTCAATACGTGCTTTAAGCAGGGGATCATCCGGTGCGGTAAACGGTAATTTATCAATAATGACACAAGACAATGCATCACCACGAACATCTACCCCCTCCCAAAAGCTGCCTGTAGCCACCAGCAATGCATTACCCGCAGCAACAAATTGTGACAATAATTGTCCTTTGCTCGTCTCCCCCTGCACCAAAACAGGTAATGTCATACTGGCACGAAACTCTTCCGCCAGACTGCGCATCATTTGATGAGAAGTGCAAAGGAAAAAACAGCGTCCTTTATTGCTTTCAATCAATGGTTTCAGCATACGGGCCAGCCATTTCGCCCCACCATTCTGGTTAGGGGATGGTAAATGGCGCGGAACACACAATAGCATCTGACGCTGATAATCAAAGGGACTGGGCAGAAGCAGCGTCCGGGCTTGTTTCAATCCCAAACGTTCCGTGAAATGTTCGAGCTGTTCGTTGACCGACAGAGTTGCCGACGTAAACACCCAACACCCTGACTGTTCACGAATCATCTCACTGAATTTATCAGAAACAGATAATGGCGTTAATGCCAGCAAAAAATGTCGTCCATAACTTTCGAACCAATAACTGTAATTAGGGACGGTAACATCAATCAGCCGCTTAAGACGATGACGATAGAGAGTTGCCCGTTCAAAAGCCGCATCCAACATAGCTGAACGCCCCAAAGAAAGCTTCATTACGTCATAACAAAGTTCCAGAGCATCATCTAATTTCACCAATGAACGTTGAATGTGCTGCTGTTGCAAAGCTTCCCGGAGATTACCCCGATAACTGCTTTCTCCCAGCGACAGACGAAAATCCTGTGCACTTTGGCTGAGACGGTCTGCACTTTTTTGCAACTGAGCCTGATCCCGCACTTCGATACGGTAAGCCATGATGATATCGCGCGATAAATCCATCAATTGGCGGCTACTAAGCTGCTGACCAAAATATTGACTGGCGATATCAGGAATTTGATGTGCCTCATCGAAAATCACCACATCAGCCTTCGGAATTAATTCCCCGAATCCAGTATCCTTAACCACCATATCCGCCATGAATAAATGATGGTTAACGATCACAACATCGGCTTCCATTGCTGTACGGCGGGCTTTCAGGACAAAACATTCCTGATAGCTCGGACAATCACTGCCGAGACAGTTATCATTAGTGCTCGTGACCAACGGCCAGACGGCACTATCTTCTGCCACATGATGGCAAGTGCTGATATCGCCCCCTTCTGTCTGACTTGACCAATGTTTCAGTTTAACCACATCCGCCAATATCTCAGCTTCTAACTGAGAATTACCGATTGATTGTTGTTCCAGACGCTCAAGACATAAGTAATTAGAACGCCCTTTTAACAGTGCCTGATTACCCGTAAAACCTAAAGCATCAACAATCGTAGGGAGATCCCGACTGTAGAGCTGATCTTGCAACGCCTTCGAGCCAGTGGAAATAATTACTTTTTTACCGGAACGTAAAGCCGGCACCAGATAAGCATATGTTTTACCGGTTCCCGTACCCGCTTCCACCACCAATTGCTGCTGTTTTTTGATTGCAGCTGTAATAGCTGAAGACATTTCCCGCTGAGCGTCACGCGGCTTAAAGCCCGGTATGGCTTTGGCAAGCACCCCATTTTTCGCAAAATCGTCTGACACGGACTGTCTCTTTTCAATGAAATTGATTTGAATAATAAAATAAATTCTCCAGAAAGCAAAAAGGCCACGTCGGAGCGTAGCCTTGAATTCAGGGTGTAGATTTGGGTTATTTCCAGTTGAAGCAAAAATGCAGTGTATTGTCTACGTTTTGTTTCAACAAAGTAGTCAGTTTTGTTGCATCATCGTTAGTATACAGTCCAGTGAATTCGTATTTTTTTTGCCCAACCTTAAAACCTTCTTTGGCACGTCCAAGAGAATAAGATACACCATTGGCAATTACAGTTAGCTCTTTTCCGAATAATTCTTTCATCTTCTGATAACCTTCTTGATTGTTACCAGAGGAGACTCTAACATCAATTTCCGTGCCATTACCCCATCCTACGAAAAATGGAAAACTCTTAATATCTGTTTTATTTTGGAAGTTAGTCAAATCACCAAAAGGAGGTATTTCCTCAAGTGTCAGCTCCTCGTCAGCAAGATATCCCCAAAGTTGCTTCGCAACATCCTCAGTAGCAATCTTAGTCCCTACCTTAAGATCAAAAGACAGCATGCAATCAACAGGCTTTGGTTTAATGTCCTCTGTCTTTACCAACTTCCAATCACAGGCCATCAAGTCTTCTTGCGTTGGCGTCCAGGATTCAAAATGACCATCTTTAGGCATGATCTCTATATGGGCGTTTTCTTCGCCCCCATCAGGTCTTTTTCCTTTAGGGACAAAATAGAGATATTCATCGGGGCTATGCCAACCATTGCGATGCACTTTCTTCCCTAAATACATCTGGATAAACGCCCAGGGCAATGAACCTTCAATGGCGGCCAACTTGTATTGACTTGGGTTAAAGGGGCATTGGATATCAGGTTGACTATCCGCTTTGAGTAAGTCCCAATCACATTCCACCAGATCATCTTGGATTGGCGTCCAAATTGTAGGACCATCTTCTTTATCATATTTCTCAAGGAGTGGCTTGAATCCTCCCGATGCAGGAAGGAGGCGAATATATGCATCAGCCACATCCCAGGCACGGCGATGTACTCTTCTTCCCAAATATATCTGAATCATCGCCCACGGGAATGAGCCAATGGGGACAATTTCATTACTCTTATATTGATCAGGGTTCAATGGACATTTGAGAACAGTTTGTAAATTATCTGGCTTATTAATTTCAGACATAAATCCCTCACTTATTATTTGTTAAAGTTCAAGGTCATTTATCTTACTAATAAACAGCCAGTCAATATTACTTAAGTCGGATTTTTACTTCAACCTAATACCATTAAACAGATATTAATACGTCTTAATATCGGGTGACGTATTATAAAATCTGACTATCCGCAGTCATGATCATCGGTTGGGGTGTAAATTCAAAGTTTGCTGCTGATAAAAAAGCTTCGCGTGATTAGCGAAGTCTTGAATATGTGCCATGCCGGCCATTAATCAGATGGTAACTGGGTTGAACTAACCAGAATTACCGGAGAGTTGGAAATCATTATCCGTGATAAAAAGTGATATTCATCTAAACATTCCGGATTCTTGTGGTATTTTGAACTACTGCATTTTTTACAGGCGTTGAGTTTTCAATAAAATGTGGCAAAATTACGCCAATACTGAGTTGTAATAGCTACTCAATTCAGTAAAAAATTGTGTGAATTAACAGGAAATTTAATGACTATTAAACGTATTGATCCAGACACCCGTTGGTCAGAAGCGGTCGTTTATAATGACACCATTTATTATACCAGCGTGCCAGAAAAGCTGTGCGGTGATATTACAGAGCAAACCGCCGATACACTGGCAGCCATTGATACCCTGTTGCACCGCCTTGGATCAGATAAAAGCAAAATTTTGGATGCTACAATTTTTCTGGCAGATAAAACTGACTTTGCGGGCATGAATGACGCTTGGGATGCATGGGTTGTTGCCGGAAGCGCACCTGTCCGCTGTACCGTTCAGGCTGAATTGATGAATCCAGAGTATAAAGTCGAAATCAAAATTATCGCCGCTTTATAATCTACTCTCATCACAACTCAAATGGCATTGAGTGAATGATAAGGCACTCAATGCCATTTGGGATGGCTGAATTTAACGCACTTAAACGTAATTTCACCGTATAAAAAATCAGGCCATTTTGATCATTACCATGCCAATCAGCAGCAGCATAATACCGCCCCATCCCTTAATATTCAGTCTTTGATTAAACATGATCCAGCCTGCTGCCACCGTAGCGATAATACCAAATGCTCCCCATAGAGCATAAGCGATAGAAAGCTCAATACCTTTAACTGCCTGAGCCAACGCACTAAATGCACCCAAAACAGCAATCAAAGATAAAATACCCATCCAAAAACGCTGAAAACCATTAGATAGCTTTAGTAAAATGTTCGCAATAATTTCCAGAAAAACAGCCAAAATCAAGAATGCAGCATGCCACCATTCAAATTGCGTTAACATATCATGCCTCCGTGATTTGTTTGTTAGTGGTGCTGACTGATAGCTTGTCTATACTCTCATCCGGCGCTTTTTTTGATCCTATTTTAATCAGAATAATTCCAGCTATCAGCAGTATCAACCCACCTATTTTCATCAATGAAAGTGACTCGTTGAACCACATGACACTAAAAGTAGTAATACACAGGATACCTATGCCTTCCCATAAGGCATAAGCCACTCCCAACGCTACTTTTTTCACAGCAATTGCCAGTAAAATATAAGACGTTGTGATCATGGTATACATCACAAACATACCGGTAAAATCACCTGAAATACTGGCTTGTTTCATTGACAGAGTACCAATCACTTCTGTCACAATCGCCAGTGCAAGAAATATCCAATAAATCATTTTTTTCTCCTGAACACACTATAAGCATGCCAAGATATCAAGCAATAAATGTCACAAGATCAGCGGTAAACACAAGGACGTGATATCAGGATCAAACTGACGTTTTAACGAAATATTTTGGCAAATGGGAATCGCCGGTAAAAAAACCGGTTAACAGGAGAAGGCCCTAAAGGGCGCCGCACCAGTAGTGCTCACTGGATAAGATAGTTGAGAGGAAGAAAACGTGGGTACAACGTTGAATTTTATTACTGTGTTGAATGTTGACGCTTTTGGCGCTATTCATGATATTTTATTCTTACATCACACGATAATCACTGTGCGATATACTACGAACCCTCATGTTAGTGGTATTAATAACTGGCATACTTTTACCATAGCCCGAAATAAAAAGCAACAAACTATCAATACCTCAGTAAGACTATAAAAAATAATTTTATAATTAGACCAGTCTGAACAGTTTTCGAGGCAATATATGATCAGTGGCCTTAAATTTTAATACTGGATCACCACGAGGACGATAGTGACCACTGCGGTTATTCCACATTGTTAATTTACCATTCATGAAAAAAAGCTCTCCCGCTAACAACACCGGGTATTGGGCATAATCAATTTCTTCATTATTTATCTGGGAAGTATTGCCATCACAGCGATATAGTAGAAGTCTGGCCTTGATTACCGATGAATGTCCCAACATTGGAAACGAAGTACCATCACCACGGCAACATACGATTATCTGGGAAAGATCAGAATAGATAACATATAAATAACTCCCGTTTGGGACATGTGTTTCTATTTGATTCACGCATTTCATACGATAATAAGCATCATTATTTTCTTCTGAATAATGGTGAATACGTTCAAGGATATAAATTTCATCCAACGTTGCGTGTGGTTGTTGCGGCTTTAACGGCCATTTTCCCTTCTCTCCATTGCGTTTGGTATCAAATAAGTCTAAACAATTATGGTTGATTATATTCATCTTATTTTCATAAACTTCAAGGAGGCTTGTAAGTGGCTTTTTGGGGGCATCTTTATAATAACGCTTAATCCGGTTAGATGCCCACTGATCCCCAATACTTTCACCATTTTCTCCTCCTGCGCGATTTCCCAATCCACACGTCAATAGCCTCCGGGTACACCAGGATTTTCTGTTGTTATTATCATTACGCATATTCTCTACCTATTGAATCATACTCAAGTGATGGCTGATTAATAACTCAACGAAACTTATTTTCATGTGATGAATATCAAAACATTTAAAAAACATTCCGGAATAAAAAATAACCATAAACAAAAACAGCCGGACATTAAGTCCGGCTGTTTAAATATTTTTGCTGAGTAAAATGAGTTCAGACTAAATAATATGCTAGTTACTCAAATTCATTCCAAGAGCGACCATCACGAGTAATTAGGGCAATCGAAGCCACAGGTCCCCAAGTTCCCGCCTGATAAGGCTTTGGTGGTTCATTATCCGATGCCCATGCTTCCATGATGGAATCTACCCATTTCCATGCTTCTTCTACTTCATCACGACGGACGAACAATGCCTGAATTCCCCGCATGGCTTCCAACAGCAATCTTTCGTAGGCATCGGCAAGATGTTTTTGATTAAATGTTTCGGAAAAACTCAGATCCAGTTTAGTTGTCTGCAAACGGTGTTTATGTTCCAGACCCGGTGCCTTATTCAGCACGTCGATATCAATGCCTTCATCCGGTTGTAAACGGATCGTCAATTTGTTCTGTGGTAATTGCTGGTAGGATTCTGCAAAAAGATTCAAAGAAGGCTCTTTGAAATAGACAACAACTTCGGAGCATTTTGCGGGTAAACGTTTCCCTGTTCTGAGGTAGAAAGGTACTCCAGACCAACGCCAATCATCAATATCGACACGAATAGATACAAAACTTTCTGTTTTACTGGCTTTATTCGCCCCTTCCTCTTCCAGATAACCAGGAACTTTTTTACCATGAACAAAACCGGCGGTATATTGGCCGCGAACCGTTTTTTCGCGCACGTTGGTATGATCAATCCGGCGTAATGAACGCAACACTTTCACTTTCTCATCACGAATGCGGTCTGCCGTCAGGTCAGCCGGTGGTGACATGGCAATCATAGTTAAAATTTGCAGAAGGTGATTCTGGATCATGTCACGCATCTGGCCAGCCTGATCAAAATAGCCCCAACGCCCTTCGATACCGACTTCTTCAGCAACAGTGATTTGCACATGATCAATCGTGCGATGATCCCAGTTATTAACAAACAATGAGTTAGCAAAACGCAGGGCCAATAAGTTCAGTACGGTTTCTTTCCCCAAGTAATGGTCAATGCGATAAATTTGTTTCTCATTGAAGTACTTAGCGACTTCATCATTAATGGCTATGGAAGAGTCAAGATCGGTTCCCAGCGGTTTTTCCATTACAACGCGGTTGGGTTCTTTATTCAGCCCCGCAGCCCCTAATCCATGACACACTGCGCCAAACGTACTTGGAGGCATGGCAAAATAGTGAATGGTCGGCAAATTATCCTTATCAAGAATTTTTGCCAATTGAGTGAAGTGATCCGTTTCATTAACGTCCAAATTACAGAATTCCAGACGTGAACTGAGCTTCTTCCACAATTCTGTGTCCAATTTTTCGGACATAAATGTAGTCAACGCTTCTTCAACAACTTTGGTATAGGCTTTTTTATCCCAGTCAGCACGGCCGACGCCGATAATCCGTGTATCTGGATGGATATACCCCGCTTTCTCTAACTGGTACAAGGAAGGCATTAATTTCCGGCGTGCTAAGTCTCCTTTCGCCCCAAAAATCACCAAATTACAAGCCTGAGCTGTAGACGTCACCGCCATGTTGCATCTCCTCAATTACGGAATATTGTAATTTTTTTACAAAATCTGCGGGTAATGTACTCTTTTGATTATAAGCAGTAAACACTGATTTCATGTATACCTTACGCCTTTCAAGCTACTGCTTTGTTGGTTTTCATGCGGAATCTATTGTCATGCAGGTTTACATTTTTCATTCCCCGCTTTACATTCACCACTGAAACATGGACAAAGTTTATACCGTACAATCAAAACAGATTGAAAATTTACAACGTTTAAGAAGTAATCTTACCAATTTGAAAGTTAGACACTTGTCATATTTTTATGAAAAATATCAAATTATCTGATTGTTTCCACTGCCAGCTTTCAGTAACAAGTAGTATATTTTCATCAAAATGACATGGATCTCTCCTGTTAAAGAAATCGTTAAAACCGAGGTGAACTGCGTTTTATGAATATACTGGAACGGCTCCAAAATAGTCTTGATATTTTGAGTAAGTCAGAAAAAAAGGTTGCGCAGGTTATCCTTGATTCACCACAAACGGCTATCCATTCAAGTATTGCTACTCTGGCTAAAATGGCGAATGTGAGTGAACCGACAGTCAATCGTTTTTGTCATCGCATGGACACCAAAGGATTCCCCGATTTTAAATTGCATCTGGCACAAAGCATTGCCAACGGTACGCCATACGTAAATCGCAACGTAGAGGAAAGTGACAGCGTCATCTCTTATACCAATAAAATTTTCGAATCAGTTATGGCGAATCTGGAAACAGTCAAAAGTAATCTGGATATTTCAGCGATTAATCGGGCCGTTGATTTATTGACCCAGGCCAGAAAACTCTCTTTCTTTGGCTTGGGTGCATCTGCCGCTGTTGCCCATGATGCCATGAACAAATTTTTTCGTTTCAATATTCCGGTAACCTATTTTGACGATATTGTAATGCAGCGAATGAGCTGTATTAACAGTACGGAAGGTGATGTTGTCGTATTGATCTCTCATACAGGACGAACTAAAAGCCTCGTGGAAATCGCTAAGCTGGCCCGAGAAAATGATGCAACAGTGATTGCCATTACTTCTACAGGTTCTCCGTTGGCACATGAAGCGAGCCTCTCCATTTTGCTCGACGTTCCCGAAGATACCGATATATATATGCCAATGGTTTCCAGAATTGCTCAACTTACCATCATTGATGTGCTGGCAACCGGTTTTACGCTACGACGAGGCTCAAAATTCAGGGGTAACTTGAAGAGGGTCAAAGAAGCATTACGTAATTCGCGGTTTGATAAACATGAATAAACCAGAAAAATAGACTGTGTTTTTGTTCACTATTTATCAACTCGCCAGACTGATAGCATATGTAGACTTACCCTTGTCTGCATATTTGCAGTACAGGATTAATAATCAATAAATTATATGGTTATCTTTCAGTAATCGAAAACTCATGTACCCAATGGATTTGAAGTTGCAACGCAATCAACTTGAAAAACAGCAGGTATACTTCACAGGTCAACGGAGTAATACATGTCCAGACGGCTCAGAAGAACAAAAATAGTCACTACACTCGGCCCAGCTACAGATCGTGACAATAATCTAGAAAAAGTGATCAACGCGGGTGCCAACGTCGTCCGCCTTAATTTTTCTCACGGTACTGCGGAAGATCATATCCAACGTGCTAACAAAGTGCGCGAAATTGCCGCACGTTTAGGCTACAACGTTGCTATCCTCGGCGATCTTCAAGGGCCCAAAATACGTGTATCCACCTTTAAGGAAGGAAAAGTATTCCTCAACATCGGGGATAAATTCCTACTGGATGCTAATCTGGGTAAAGGGGAAGGTGACAAAGAAAAAGTGGGTATCGACTATAAAGGTCTACCATCTGATGTTACGACCGGTGATATCCTGCTCTTGGATGATGGGCGGGTTCAATTGAAGGTCCTGGAAGTTCAAGGAATGAAAGTCTTCACAGAAGTGACTGTAGGAGGCCCTCTTTCTAACAATAAAGGCATCAATAAACTGGGTGGTGGATTATCAGCCGAGGCTCTGACGGAAAAAGACAAGGAAGATATTGTCACAGCAGCCAAAATTGGTGTTGATTATCTTGCCGTTTCTTTCCCGCGTTCAGGCGAGGATCTGAATTATGCCCGCCGCCTCGCACGGGATGCCGGTTGTGAAACCCAAATCGTCGCCAAAGTTGAGCGGGCAGAAGCGGTCAGCAGCGACGAAATTATAGATGAAATCATTCTCGCATCTGACGTTGTCATGGTTGCCCGTGGCGATCTGGGTGTTGAAATCGGTGATCCTGAATTGGTCGGTGTACAGAAAAAACTTATCCGTCGTGCCCGCCAACTGAATCGTGTCGTAATTACCGCGACACAAATGATGGAATCCATGATTACTAACCCCATGCCGACTCGCGCTGAAGTGATGGATGTCGCTAATGCCGTGTTGGATGGCACTGATGCCGTTATGCTCTCAGCCGAAACAGCGGCAGGTCAGTATCCAGCCGAAACCGTTGCCGCTATGGCACAAGTTTGTCTTGGGGCTGAAAAAATGCCAAGCATCAATATTTCTAAACATCGCCTGGATATCACATTCGAGAGCATCGAAGAAGCTATTGCCATGTCCACCATGTATGCTGCCAACCACTTGAAAGGCGTCAAAGCCATTATTGCCATGACCGAATCAGGTCGCACGGCGCGCATGATGTCCCGCATTAGTTCTGGCTTGCCTATCTTCTCCATGTCTCGCCACGAATCGACCTTAAACCGCACCGCTTTGTACCGTGGAGTGACACCCGTTTATTGTAGTACTCATACGGATGGGATCGCAGCAGCAAACGAAGCGGTAAATCGTCTGCGTGATAAGGGCTATCTCGTCTCTGGTGATTTAGTGCTGGTGACTCAGGGTGACCAGATGGGAACGATTGGCAGTACCAATACTTGTCGCGTACTTGAAGTAGAATAATCTAAATTCGATATCCCCCTAAGCAAAGAACAATTACTCATTAGGGGGATAAAAATTCAAATTATATAATCACAGGTCATTTCTCTTATAAGGCTCAACATCGCCTTCTTTCCTCGTCTTGAGCAATTTTAATATCCATGTGTATTGCTCGGGATTAGGGGCAACCAATTCCTCTAATTCCTCATTCATGCGACGGGCAATATAGGCATCATTCTGCCCTGCAATATCATCCATCGGCGGACGAATATAAATATCCAGTTGATGGGTCTGGCAATTATAAACCGGAAATAATGGCACAACAGCCGCGCGACAAACTTTCATTAAACGCCCAACCGCAGGCAGCGTGGCTTTATAAGTGCCAAAGAAGTCAACAAATTCACTATGTTCTTCGCCATGATCCTGATCGGGTAAATAATATCCCCAAAAACCATCACGTATTGATGCGATAAAGGGTTTAATCCCTGCATCACGGGAATGTAGCTGTCCCCCAAAGTGTTGGCGGGCTTTATTCCACAAATAATCAGCAACAGGGTTACTCTGATGGTTAAACATACCTGATATTTTGTAACCACGGGCGGCCAGAAGCATAGCAGGAATATCAATGGCCCAACCATGGGGAACCATCAGGATGACATTTTTCCCTTGTGCTTTTAAAGTATGAAAAATTTCCTCACCGTGCCACTGAGTACGCTTCAGCGTCGATTCAGCGCCTTTTAAACAAAGTTCCACCAGCATAACAAATGACTGGGGCGCACTGGCAAACATCTTGTCAATCAAGTCTTCACGCTGTTGTTCCGTTAATTCAGGAAAACAATAAATTAAATTGATCTTTGCCCTGCGGCGGGCACTTTTCGCTTTTCTGCCAGCCCAGACACCTATCTTAGCCAGGAATGGATCACGCCATTTTACCGGGATGTAAGCTAACCCGGCCAATACTCCCACGCCAGCCCACAGCCCCCAATAACGAGGATGCAAATAAGAACGATGAAACTTAGGGATATATCCCGATTTAATATCTGTATCTTTGTCTTTATTCATGAGCTAACTCTAATGATTCCAACTTTCGCTTTCAAGACTCAAATCTACAACAAAAAATAACACAAAGGCGGATGATACCAATCATCCGCCTTTGTGTCTGTCAATAATCGAAAGCCTGTATATTCAGTCTAACAGCAGTTGAGGTTTAATTTCCTTAACCATCGCTATGTATTCAGTACGATCTTGACCATTTAATCCACCAGAACGCGGTAGTTTCGCCGTTAGTGGGTTAACAGGTTGCTGATTGTCCCAGAATTCAAAATGTAAATGTGGGCCGGTTGAACGACCTGTATTCCCGGATAACGCAATACGTTCCCCTCGCTTCACTTTCTGGCCGGGTTTCACCAATAACTTTCTCAAATGCATATATCGGGTGGTATATTGACGCCCATGTCGAATTGCAATGAAATTTCCTGCCGCCCCATCAAATTTGGAGACGATCACTTCTCCATCACCCACTGCCAAAACTGGCGTTCCGACAGGCATAGCGAAATCAACGCCTTTGTGGGCAGTGATCCGCCCTGTAACCGGGTTTAAGCGGCGTGGATTAAAAGAAGATGATACTCTGAACTGTTTAGTCGTAGGAAAACGCAAGAAGCCACGCTCTAAGCCAGAAGCATTACTATCATAGAAACGGCCGTCGTCAGCACGGAAGGCATAATAATCAGTTCCGCCGCTCTGTAGGCGAACACCCAACAACTGACTCTGCTCACTTTTTCCATCAAGCATTTCACGAGACATCAATACAGAAAAACGATCACCTTTACGCAATTTACGAAAATCTATCTGCCATTGTAGTGCTTTCGTTACTTCTCTGGCTTCACCGCTCGTTAATCCAGCAGTAAGGGCACTTCCGTTAAAGCTGCCATCAACAAATCCTGTGATGACACTATTTTTCCATTCCCCTTTCTGGAATTCTTTTGTTTCCTTGAAAGTATCGCCTTCACGGATATATGTGCGGGTTTCACGCCGGGATATATCCCACGTCAGCGTTTTCAAATTACCATTATCATCAATACTCCATGTCAATGACTGACCAATCCCTAAATTACGCAACGATTTATATTGATTTGCCAGCAAAGCAACATCAGAGGAATCTATCCCAAACTGCGTTAAAATCGAGCTTAAGGTGTCACCATTGGAAACAACATATTGGTGAGGAACATTTGCGATTGCATCAGAACCGCTATCTTCATCCCCGATTCCCTCATCGGGAAACTGCTCATTCATATCCCCGACAACATCATCGGTCGCGTCCGGGATGGTACTGGGAGTACTGAGAATAATGCTATCTGTATGTTCTTCTCTCTCATGATAAACAACCGGCCGCCACACTGCGACGGCTAAAGTGACTAACGTCAAAGATCCAAGCATGATCTTGTGTGGTTTCGGCAGGTTGCTGTATACCAGAGCGATAGTTTTAGCTATCTGCTGCACTAATAAAATTCCTTATAGTACTAATTCAGGCAGCTCGCGTATTGCTTCGACAACTGAGTTATAAATTTCATATAGCTGTCCTTATTCAATACGATGCCACTTCCCAAAGGGTCAAGTGTTCCGATACGTACATCCGTACCTTTTGCTATGGCATGAATGACGGCTGGCCTGAATTGAGGTTCAGCAAAAATACACTTCACTTTCTGCTCAACCAATTGTGTTCGTATGTAATGTAATTTCTGTGCTCCGGGTTGTATTTCAGGGTTGACCGTAAAAACACCCAGTGGAGCCAGCTGATAATGTTTTTCAAAATAGCCATATGCATCGTGAAAAACAAAATATCCCTGTTTTTTTACAGGTTTTAAAATATTAGCAATATTCTTATCAGTTTGTATGAGCTGTCCATTGAATTTACGTAGGTTTACTTCTAATTGTTCCTTTTCTTGAGGATATTGCTCAACAAGTCGATCATATATTGCCTGAGCCGCTTTCTCTGCAATCTCTGGAGAAAGCCAAATATGCATATTATATTCACCATGATGATGATGTTCGTGATCTGATTCATGTTTATGCTGATTCGATTCACTTGAATCATTGCCATCTTCATCATTTTTCAATAATAGCGGTTTAATCGTTGATAATTCAGCCAATGCCAGTTGTTTATTCTGTTCAATTTTAGTTATCGGCTTCACCAAAAAATTTTCTATATCTGGACCGATCCAGACAAACAAATCAGCCTGATTAATTTTACGAACATCCAAAGGACGTAAAGCATAATCATGGGGTGATGCACCATCAGGCAAAAGGACCTCAGTGTTTGTTACACCATCAGCAATAGCTGCTGCAATAAAACCCAACGGACGAATAGAAGTAACAACATCTGCCTGTGCAGCGTTATTCACTCCAACTACCAATATAGTTGCCAGCGCAATTTTATTAAAAAACTTATGCGCGTATTTCTGTGGTTTGTGTAACATAATATGAATATTCCATGCAAAAAAATCGAGTAATGTTATACTATTACAATCAGATGATTCTGCAAGACACTTTTAACATATCAACTATGATCACCCTAAAAAATATTACGGTTGAGTTTGGTAACCGCAAGGTATTAAACAACATTTCTTTCAATCTCAAACAAGGAAAAATCCTGACACTCATTGGCCCCAATGGAGCGGGAAAATCAACGCTGGTTCGGGTCGTTCTGAATTTAATTCAACCCACCTCAGGCACTATCGAACAAAGCCAGGGATTGAAAATTGGTTACGTTCCGCAGAAACTGAACCTTGACCCCACTCTGCCCCTGACAGTTAAACGTTTCATGATGCTAAGACCCAACGTGAAATCAGCAGATATCATACCTGTATTAGATCGGGTCAAAGCTGCCCATTTATTGGCTCAGCCTATGCAAAAACTGTCAGGTGGAGAAACCCAGCGAGTTTTACTTGCCAGAGCCTTGCTCAATCATCCTCAGCTTTTAGTTCTTGATGAGCCAACACAAGGTGTAGATGTAAACGGCCAACTGGCACTTTACGATTTAATTAATCAAATCAGAACAGAACTTAATTGCGCTGTACTTATGGTATCCCATGATCTGCACTTGGTAATGGCTAAAACAGATGAAGTTTTATGCCTTAATCAACATATTTGCTGTTCTGGAACACCAGAGGTCGTATCAATGCATCCAGAATTCATCGCAATGTTCGGACGTCATGGCGCAGAGCAACTGGCGGTTTATCGGCATCATCACAATCATCAGCATGATCTGAAAGGAAAAATTATTTTGAAAAATGGCGGAGAACCACGTCGATGATTGAGTTATTACTTCCCGGCTGGTTAGCGGGTGTTTTCTTGGCTATTGCCGCAGGGCCTCTTGGTTCTTTCGTTGTCTGGCGCAAAATGTCCTATTTTGGTGACACACTGGCACATGCATCATTGCTGGGTGTCGCGTTTGGCTTCTTACTGAATGTGAATCCTTTTTATGCCGTTATTGCCGTCACATTAATATTGGCTGTTATTTTAGTCTGGCTCGAAAAACGCCCACAGCTTTCGGTCGACACATTATTGGGCATTCTGGCTCATAGTGCACTATCGCTGGGTTTAGTCGTCGTCAGCTTTATGACCAGTGTCCGGGTTGATATGATGGCTTATCTATTTGGCGATCTCCTGTCTGTCACTTATGAAGACCTCTGGCTTATTGCGACAGGCGTCGCGATTGTTGCCGGATTGCTAACATGGCAATGGCGGGCTTTACTATCAATGACAGTTAGTCAGGATCTGGCTTTCGTCGATGGCATTAAAATTCAACGCCTGCGTGTTTTGCTGATGCTAGTGACAGCACTAACCATCGGATTGGCAATGAAATTTGTCGGAGCCTTAATCATTACTTCTCTGTTAATTATCCCAGCCGCAACCGCACGCCGCTTCTCACGCACACCTGAGCAAATGGCTATTATCGCAATTATTGTCGGAATGTTTTCTGTTACGGGAGGATTAACTTTATCGGCATTTTATAACACACCTGCAGGGCCTTCTGTTGTGCTCGGTTCGGCTATGTTATTTGCGTTGAGTTTAATGTGTAAGACGAGAATTTAAGCAAAAAATACGATAGCATAATTGGCGTTATGCAGACGTCAAACAAAGGTTATGATTTAAAAAATCATAACCTTTGTTATAGTTGCAGATATTCTAAGGGATTGTACTCGGCGTGTATTTCTCCCATAAGCCAGCCCCGCTTTCTTCCCGTGGAACTCAGCTCTTTGGCTATTGAGCTGGCATGATATTATACAGAAACCAAGATTATTCGCTTTCTCTACTCAGACCAAAATGCCGATAAGCATGATTGGTTGCAATTCTTCCTCTTGGTGTACGCTGAATAAATCCTTGTTGGATCAAGAAAGGTTCCAACACATCTTCTATGGTTTCTCTTTCTTCACCAATCGCTGCCGCCAGGTTATCCACGCCAACTGGCCCGCCCATAAATTTATCAATAATGGCAACCAACAACTTGCGATCAAGATAGTCAAATCCTGCCGAATCTACGTTCAACATATTGAGGGCTTGCGCCGCAATATTACCATTCACTGAACCGTCACCTTTAACCTGAGCGAAATCACGCACACGACGAAGTAAACGGTTAGTAATACGGGGAGTGCCACGGGAACGCATTGCTATCTGCTTTGCCCCATCATCTGAGATACCCAGTCCCATATAATGAGCGCTGCGAGAAACAATGCTCTGTAAATCATCAACGTTATAAAATTCAAGTCGTTGTACGATACCAAATCGATCGCGCAGTGGCGACGTCAGAGAACCCGCGCGCGTGGTAGCACCAACCAATGTAAACGGAGGGAGATCAATCTTGATTGAACGAGCTGCCGGCCCTTCCCCGATCATGATATCCAGTTGATAATCTTCCATTGCGGGATAAAGAATTTCTTCCACAACCGGCGATAAACGATGGATTTCATCGATGAACAAAACATCATGAGGTTCCAGATTAGTGAGCATTGCGGCAAGATCGCCCGCCTTTTCCAGCACAGGCCCCGATGTTGTACGAAGATTAACACCCATTTCATTCGCAACAATATTTGCCAGCGTCGTTTTACCCAATCCCGGAGGGCCAAAAATCAGCAGATGATCCAACGCATCTCCACGTTGCCGGGCAGCCTGAATAAAAATCTCCATCTGTTCGCAAACATGAGGTTGGCCAACATATTCAGACAAAAATTTCGGCCGAATAGCGCGATCAATGGTTTCGTCATCTTGCAGAACTTCTGCTGAAACCAAACGGTCAGCTTCAATCATCAATTAACTCCTGCGATTACAGAGCCGCACGAAGCGCTTCTCGAATAAGGGTTTCACAATCTGCACCCGGTTTAGCAACCTTGCCCACCATTCGGCTGGCTTCCGGCGGCTTATATCCCAGAGAAACCAGTGCTGCTGCTGCTTCTGCTTCAATATCTGCATCGGAATTCGCTTGTTTGGTTGCAGCAGGTAAACTAATGTCACTACTTTGATTAAACAGATCGCCATTAAGCCCTTTAAAGCGATCTTTCATTTCTACCACCAGCCTTTCGGCTGTTTTTTTACCAACTCCCGGCAATTTAACCAAAGAAGCAATCGCTTCCTGTTCAATAGCTGTAACAAATTGTTGGGCAGACATGCCAGAAAGGATTGCCAGAGCCAGCTTTGGCCCGACACCATTCACTTTAATCAGTTCACGGAAAAGAGCACGTTCTTGTTTATCATTAAATCCGTATAATAACTGAGCATCTTCCCGCACAATAAATTGTGTAAATAAAATAGCCTCTTGGCCGATTTCAGGCAGTTCATAAAAACAGGTCATTGGCATATGAACTTCATAACCGACACCATTAGTTTCCAATAAAACCAATGGTGGCTGTTTTTCCAATACGGTTCCTCTCAAACGCCCTATCACTGTTTACCCCCTGAAAATAAAAATAAATCGTTCCGCTAGCTTATAGCACAAAAAAAACTGGACGTATATCCAGCACTCATTTATTTCAAACGCCCTCGCGTTAAATTTAATCGCACATCGCCAACCCGCAGTAGATTTTGATTGAGATGACAATGAGTAATGGCGATAGCCAGCGCATCGGCGGCATCAGCCTGTGGATTAGCAGATAATTTCAACATCGAGCGAACCATGTGCTGAATCTGGCTTTTTTCGGCCGCTCCCGTCCCAACTACAGTCTGTTTAACCTGACGGGCTGCGTACTCAAATACGGGAATAGATTGGTTAGCTGCGGCAACTATCGCTACACCACGCGCCTGCCCCAGTTTCAAAGCTGAATCCGGATTTTTCGCCATGAAAACCTGCTCTATTGCAAAAACATCCGGCTGGAATTGAGTGATGATTTCGCTAACTCCGGCATAAATCCTCTGCAACCGACTGGGTAAATCATCTACTTTTGTTCGGATACAACCGCTACCGAGATAAATAAGTTGTCGTCCCTGCTGGCGAATAACGCCATACCCCGTGACTCTGGAGCCGGGGTCAATACCAAGAATAATCGCCATATCGAACTATTCGCCCAGATCCCCGTCTATGATATGGGATAAAAACGTTAGAGAAAGTGCCCTGATACAAGGAACACTTTCTCTACGCTGTGAACCCTAATGACAATTACAACAGTGCCGCAACCTCATCAGAGATTTCACCATTGTGGTAAACCTCTTGCACATCGTCAGAATCTTCAAGCATATCGATCAGACGAAGTAATTTAGGTGCAGTTTCTGCATCCAGTTCCGCTTTGGTGGATGGGATCATGGAAACTTCAGCGGAATCAGCCTTAAAGCCTGCTGCATCCAAAGCATCTTTAACATCACCAAAAGTTTCAAATGTAGTATAGACGTCAATTGCACCATCATCATAGGTTTCAACATCATCAGCACCTGCTTCCAATGCAGCTTCCATGACTGCATCTTCATCCTGACCCGGCGCGTAAGAAATAACGCCTTTCTTGGTGAACAGATAAGAAACAGAGCCATCAGTTCCCAAGTTACCACCAGTTTTGGTAAACGCATGGCGAACATCAGAAACAGTGCGATTACGGTTATCACTCAGGCATTCAACCATAACCGCTGTACCACCAGGGCCATAGCCTTCATAAATGATGGTTTCCATGTTATCTGAATCGTCATTGCCAACACCACGAGCAATCGCACGGTTCAAGGTATCACGAGTCATGTTGTTGGACAGCGCCTTATCGATGGCTGCACGCAGACGAGGGTTAGAATCTGGATCGCCTCCGCCCAGACGCGCAGCCGTCACCAATTCACGGATAATTTTAGTAAAAATCTTACCGCGTTTTGCATCCTGCGCCGCTTTGCGGTGTTTCGTATTGGCCCATTTACTATGACCTGCCATGAAAATATCTCCGATAAAACATGTAATAGACTAAATAACAAACTCTTCGATTGCCTGCTGATTGCTCCATGACTTGGTCAGTCTGGCAGCCTCTTCAACTGCCAGCCATTGATAAGCCAGATGCTCAGTCAGCAAGATCTCTCTCTCCTCAGGTAACGCCAGCGAAAACCAGTGTTCTTTATTGCGCGTTATACCCGGAGCATATCGATGCCGCAGATGTGAGAAAATCTCATAATAGAGACAACGTTGACAATCTATCAGTTCAAGATTTTCATTGACAATATCAATGCCTATCTCTTCCTGCACTTCACGTAACGCCGCCTCAGACGGTTTTTCACCCTCTTCAAGACTACCCGTTACGGATTGCCAAAATTCAAGATCATCCCGTCGCTGTAACATCAGCACCCTTTTGCTGTTAACGGCATAAATCATAACCAGTACAGATTCAGGGCGCTTATAATCCATTATTCGCTCTCTTTTTTAACAACTGAAATGGCCAGTTCTTTCAGTGATGCCGGATTTGCATGACTTGGAGCATCAGTCATCAAACACGCCGCTGCGGTTGTTTTCGGGAAAGCGATCACATCACGAATATTATCGGTATTTGTCAACAACATAACAAGGCGGTCCAGACCAAAAGCCAAGCCTGCATGTGGAGGTGTTCCGTATTTCAGAGCATTCAGCAAGAAGCCGAATTTTTCCTGCTGTTCCTGCTCGTTAATACCCAGAATACGGAATACAACTTGTTGCATTTCACTACGATGAATACGAACAGAGCCACCACCCACTTCGTAGCCATTAATAACCATATCATAGGCATTTGCGGTAGCTGATTCAGGATTGCTTTCCAATTCAGCGGCTGACAGATCACATGGAGCTGTAAACGGATGGTGCATTGCCGTCAGACCACCTTCTCCGTTTTCTTCAAACATTGGGAAATCAACAACCCAAAGCGGCTTCCAACTGGCTAAATCAGTGATATTCAAATCACGCCCCAACTTCAGGCGCAACGCTCCCATAGCATCGGTCACTACACTTTTCTTGTCAGCACCGAAGAACAGAATATCGCCATCTTGCGCATTTGTGCGGGACAACAGACCTTCAACAACCTCTGCGGACAGGAATTTTGCAATCGGGCTTTGTACCCCTTCCAGACCAGCCGCGCGATTGTTGACTTTCATCCATGCCAACCCTTTTGCGCCATAGATGCCAACAAATTTGCCGTATTCATCAATTTGTTTACGGCTCAATTCTGCGCCACCGGGAACACAGATGGTAGCAACACGCCCTTTAGGATTATTTGCTGGTTCAGCAAAAACGGAAAACTCCACATCTTTAACCAGATCAGCAACATCCACCAATTCCAGTGGGTTACGCAGATCCGGTTTATCCGAACCAAAACGACGCATGGCTTCTTCGAATGTCATGATTGGGAAATTGCCCAAATCGACGCCGCGTACATACTGCCACAGCTCACGGATCATTTTTTCCATGATTTCGCGAACCTGTTCAGCGCTCATAAATGAGGTTTCAACATCGATTTGCGTGAATTCTGGCTGGCGATCAGCACGCAGGTCTTCATCACGAAAACATTTTACAATCTGATAATAACGGTCAAAACCAGACATCATCAGTAATTGTTTAAAAAGCTGCGGAGACTGCGGCAGAGCATAAAACTCGCCTTTATGAACACGGCTTGGCACCAAATAGTCACGCGCGCCTTCTGGCGTTGCTTTAGTCAGCATTGGCGTTTCCACATCAAGGAAACCTGCTTCATCCATAAAGCGACGAACAAAACTGGTGATTTTTGCCCGGGTCTTCAGAC
The DNA here is from genome assembly GCF_033949345.1 of Xenorhabdus littoralis. Lineage (NCBI taxonomy): Bacteria > Pseudomonadati > Pseudomonadota > Gammaproteobacteria > Enterobacterales > Morganellaceae > Xenorhabdus > Xenorhabdus littoralis. The sequence goes on along the minus strand of NZ_VCDP01000033.1, from coordinate 13,572 downwards.
GATGTGACATTTCTGAACGACGCAGGTCAAGATAGCGATATTTCAGGCGCTGCTCTTCACTGTTGTTCTGATTGCTATCCAGCGGTAATGGCTCTGAACGATTGAAAATCATCAGGCTCTCTGCGAAAACTTCAATTTCGCCAGTTGCCATTTCTTTATTGATTTGATTATCAGGGCGCGCATGCACGACCCCAGTAATTTGGATACAAAACTCATTACGCAGTTCAGAAGCCTGAGCAAAGGCCTCTTTCTGGTCTGGGTCAAAAAAGACCTGAACGATGCCTTCGCGATCCCGCATATCGATAAAGATCAGACCACCCAAATCACGACGACGATTAACCCATCCACAAAGAGTCACTTTTTGGCCTTCATGGGCTAGGCTCAACTGCCCACAATAATTAGTACGCATACAATATCCTTTTACTCAGCTTGTTATGCTTTCTGCTGCGGAAATTTTGGCATTGTTCTTGTTAGGAAGAATTGTCAAAAAAGGTGGACATTATACTGGAAATTCTGGCCAGAGATAAGGCCATAACACCTTTCTTAACAAGACAATTTTTTGCTATCTGATAATATTCATGGGATCTATGATTGAATACTATGATTTATAGCGACAGTTTTCTGTTTGAGGTTTATTATCATTTCGCCGTTTTTTAGGTTAGGCAATGGAGTTAAAAATGGTTAGCTCGCTTTATATTGTACTGGGCGCACTATTACTGATTAAGCTATCTTTAGATGTAGTCAAATTAAGAACACAATATCGGGTAGCCAATGGCGATGGCGGTTTTTACGAATTGCAGACTGCCATTCGGGTCCATGGTAATGCGGTTGAGTACATTCCCATTTCAATGCTGTTATTGATTGTCATGGAAATGAATGGAGCAGCAGTCTGGATGCTGCATATCTGTGGATTAGTCCTCCTTTCTGGCAGAGTATTACACTATCTGGGCCTTCGCCATCGAGAGATACGCTGGCGGCGCATGGGCATGGCCGCAACCTATATCTCAATGTTAATAATGATTATCGTCAACATTTATTACTTGCCGTGGGAGCAGATTTTCTCTCTCTACACATAATATACACGTAATACCCCTGATAGATTTCATATTACATTGTGATGTCCTGACATCAAATAAGTCCATCGTTGCCCAAGGCGGTATTATTGCCGCCTGAGGGTTCTGTTGATTATCCCTTTCTGCCTTTTCCCGCATTCTGTTAGAATGTCCGCTTCTTATTGTTTCCAAAATCAATGCTGTTATGTCAAATCAAGATCCTCACAATCAACAAGACAGTCTGTTATCTGCCCCAATTGCCAATTTAGGTGACTGGAATTTCGATGAGCGTGTTGCCGAAGTTTTCCCTGATATGGTGAAACGCTCTATTCCCGGTTATTCCAATATCATCTCCATGATAGGGATGCTGGCAGATCGTTTTGTAACGCCAGACAGTCAAATTTATGATCTCGGTTGCTCCCTCGGTGCAGCCACATTGTCTATCCGTCGTACGATCAGCGCCAATGAACACAGTGCCGGTGATCGTAATGCAAATGGTTGTCGTATTATTGCTGTCGATAATTCATCTGCAATGGTCGAACGTTGCCGTCGTCATATTGACTCTTTCAAGGCCAGCATTCCCGTTGAGGTGATCGAACAGAATATTCTTGATACCGACATTCATAATGCATCAATGGTAGTGCTGAATTTCACATTACAATTTTTGCATCCCGATGAACGACAGAAGATGCTGGATAAAATCTATGCGGGATTAAAACCCGGTGGTGTTCTGGTTCTGTCTGAGAAATTTAATTTTGAAGATGATCAGATTGGTGAGCTATTGTTCAATATGCACTATGACTTCAAGCGAGCCAACGGTTACAGTGAACTGGAGATCAGTCAAAAGCGCAGTATGCTGGAAAACGTTATGCGGACAGATTCGGTTGAAATCCACAAATCACGACTTAAAAAAGCAGGATTCCAGCATGTTGAAGTCTGGTTCCAATGCTTCAATTTTGGCTCCTTATTAGCAATAAAAGGAGCTGACCAATGATTGATTTTGGTAATTTTTATCAATTGATCGCCAAAAATCACTTAAGCCACTGGTTGGAATGTCTGCCTGCACAATTAAACAGCTGGCAGAAAGCATCTCTGCATGGTCAATTCAGCTCATGGGTAAAAGTTCTGGAACGTCTGCCTGAAATCCAACCCTCTCAACTCGATCTGAAAAATGGCGTCATTGCCACTCTTGAACCGGAGCTGCCAAACGGCGAAAAAGCCCGCATTCACAATATATTGAAAATATTCATGCCGTGGCGCAAAGGCCCTTTTTCGCTTTATGGTGTTGAGATTGATACTGAATGGCGTTCTGATTGGAAATGGGAGCGTGTTCTTCCCCACATATCGCCTTTAGAAGGCAAAACCGTACTGGATGTCGGCTGTGGTAGTGGTTATCACATGTGGCGCATGGTCGGTGAAGGTGCACAGTTCGTCGTTGGTATCGATCCAACCCAACTTTTCCTTTGCCAGTTTGAAGCTGTCAGGAAGTTACTGGGTAACGATCAACGCGCCCATCTTCTTCCTTTGGGCATTGAGCAATTACCAGAACTTAAAGCCTTTGATACTGTGTTTTCCATGGGGGTTCTTTATCATCGCCGTTCTCCTCTCGACCATATCTGGCAATTGAAAAACCAACTGGTTTCCGGCGGAGAGCTGATTTTAGAGAGCTTAGTCATTGAAGGAGACGAATATCAATGTCTCATTCCGGGTGAACGTTACGCTCAAATGCGAAACGTCTATTTTATTCCTTCTGCCGAGATGTTGAAAACTTGGCTGGAGAAATGTGGTTTTGTGGATGTCAGAATTGTTGATCAGGCGGTGACGACTCTGGATGAACAACGCCAGACAGAATGGATGAAGACTGAATCATTGGCAAATTTCCTTGATCCAAACGATCAGAGTAAAACGATTGAAGGTTATCCGGCACCATTACGAGCCGTCCTCATCGCTCGCAAACCATAATCCCAGAAGAAGTGAACTGCCCGTTATGGCAGTTCATTTTTTTAATGGAATAGCCCCATTCAATAACTTAATCTTATTTTCCCTAAGTAAAATAAGTCGGACCCTACTTTTTCCGTTTGACAAGACTGATAACTCCCTTCATCGATTCGACCAACTGCCCATCGACACTGTAGTAGGAATATTCATCTACATCTCGGTCGTCAGAACTCATCGTCACACCTGCTTTTCGATATTTAATGGAAGAAGGCACAATTTTGCCTGCTGAACTATGAATTTCTATCATTCCATTCTCCAGAAATTTGCTGATATTACTCATTCTAACACCCGCTCCCGGCATAATGATTGGCCCTTGACTAGCTTGTACCAATTCTTTTAACAAGGGCAAACCCAACTCAGCATTTTGCTGCTGGCCTGAGGTTAAAATACGCTGTACACCCAATTCTGTCAGTTGTAGCAACGCCACATGCGGATCAAAGCACATATCAAAAGCACGATGAAAAGTGACCGCCATATCGCCTGACAATGACATCAGTTGCCTCATACGAAGCCTGTCGATATAACCTTCTTCATTCAAAACCCCGAAAACAATTCCCGGAAATCCCATATCTCGGATACGGGAAACATCATTTTTCATGACGTCAAAATCCGTGTTGCTGTAACAAAAATCTCCCCCTCTTGGCCTAACGATAGGATGCACAGGAATAGACAGCCGCTGTAATGCCTGCTGTAACGCCCCAAGGCTGGGCGTCACGCCTCCTTCCAAGGGACCCGAACATAATTCAATACGATCCGCTCCCGCCTCTTGTGCAACCAGAGCACAACTTATGCTATAGCAGCAAATTTCCAGCTTTATCATTCAAAGCCTCTCAAAATAAATACACAATAACCCATTTATATCCAATGGATTTCGAATTACAGCGTAGCCAACAGAGGCTACAACTTGAAACCTATAGGAAGCACTCAAATCATCAGGGCTTCTGTCTCTTACTTCTCTATATTAGACATATAGTATTAGAGATGTAGTATTAGACATGTAGTATTAGACATGTTTTCCGCTTATAGCAACGTTGGAAGGCTCACACTATGAAACATTAGGTGAACATTTAATGCGATAAATATTAAATTGCGTGATAATCATCAAGTTAATTACACTGAATGTTATTCAGTAAATGGAGGGATAAATTTTAATGCACAATAAAGTCATCAGGAATTTTATCGCAGAATTAATTACCGACTAAACCTCACTTTTGACAATTTCTTTAATAGAAAAAGGATGAAACTTAATCGTGATTTCACCATTTGTTACTGCTAACGTTGGATTTGGTAATCTTTCATTATCTCCTTTAGGATGACTCTCTTTTGTACGAAAGTTGTCAGGCAGTGGATCAGGCAATAACTGATAGGCTTCATATATAAGTTGCTCTGGTTTCGTTGGCAGAACGAGCTCGACATGTTCCCAACCCTGATGAACATATTGCTTTTGACTCGGGTAAGGTAACTCAACACAATCAATTTGCCAGCCAAGTACAGTTATCGGTTGTTCCAATTCGAACAGACAGATCGGGCGACCATTAATAATACTTTCGGACATCAACTGACCACATTGTAGAAAACCCTGACGCCAGTTATCGGCTATTGATACGTCATTGCAACGCAGAGAAATATGATCTGCCGGATATTGCGTAAAATGTAAATCAAGATGCTCACCAAACTGTTTTAGCTTTTGCTCAAATAGTCCTAAATCAGCAACCAAACCCTGTAATTCAGAAATTGTTGAAAAATGTGCCATCGTATCCCCATCAAAAGAACATCAAACTTATTTCCCGTCTGCGCGGAATAACTCGACAGACTACAATCGGAATGAAGGTAAATCGCCTGAAAGACAAGCTGAAAATAAAAAGTCATACTACCAACGGTGGCTGATAGTAGCATGCTGGATGCTGAATATGATATAAAACCCGCTGTTTTCTCATAACCCACACGCTTGAAAATATTTGCATATGCCCAATGGATTTCAAGATGCAGAAGTTTTCGTGCGTAACTTAAGGTAACACGGTGAATATTCAGGTTCTTCTTTCAGAAAAAATCGGCTATGCGCTGATCGCAGCTGGTGCTCCAGCCGACAGTGAAGCTCACGTCCGTCAATCTGCAAAAGCCCAGTTTGGTGACTACCAAGCAAATGGTGTCATGGCGGCCGCTAAAAAAGTGGGCATGCCACCCCGACAATTGGCAGAAAAAGTCGTCAGCTTGCTGGATCTGCAAGGAATTGCCAGCAAAATCGAAATCGCAGGACCCGGTTTTATCAATATTTTTCTGGATAAAGCATGGGTTGCCGCGAATATCGAAACTGCACTGAAAGACGAAAAACTGGGCATCATGCCAGTAGAACCGGAAACCATCGTTATCGACTATTCCGCACCGAACGTCGCAAAACAGATGCACATTGGCCATATCCGTTCCACGATCATCGGTGATGCCGCTGCGCGGACTCTGGAATTTTTAGGACATAAAGTCATCCGCGCCAACCATCTTGGTGACTGGGGAACCCAATTCGGGATGCTGATTGCCTATCTGGAAAAAATGCAGAATGAAAATGCCAGTGAAATGGCGCTGGCTGATTTAGAGGCTTTCTATCGCGAAGCGAAGAAAACTTACGACGAAGATGAAGACTTTGCCGTTCGTGCCCGTAATTATGTTGTAAAACTGCAAGGTGGCGACGAATATTGCCGTACTATGTGGCGAAAATTAGTTGATATCACCATGTCACAGAATCAGGAAACCTATAATCGCCTGAATGTGACCTTGACAGAAAAAGATGTCATGGGTGAAAGCCTGTATAATGACATGCTGTCGGGTGTTGTTGCAGACCTGAAACAGCGTGGACTTGCCGTTGAGAGTGATGGCGCTACTGTGGTTTACCTTGATGAATACAAGAATAAAGAAGGCGAGCCAATGGGGGTTATCATCCAGAAAAAAGATGGTGGCTACCTTTACACTACAACAGATATCGCCTGCGCTAAATACCGCCATGAAGTTCTGCACGCTGATCGGGTTCTCTATTACATCGATTCACGCCAGCATCAACACCTGATGCAAGCTTGGACGATTGTACGCAAAGCGGGTTATATTCCTGAATCCATGTTACTTGAGCACCATATGTTTGGCATGATGCTGGGTAAAGATGGCAAACCATTCAAAACTCGTGCGGGTGGGACAGTAAGGTTATCTGACCTGCTGGATGAAGCCATTGAGCGCGCAGATGCCCTGATCCGTGAAAAAAATCCAGATATGCCCGAAGACGAACTGAAAAAAGTTGTCGAAGCTGTTGGTATTGGCGCAGTGAAATATGCGGATCTTTCCAAAAGCCGTACCATCGACTATGTCTTTGACTGGGATAATATGCTCGCATTTGAAGGTAACACCGCACCTTATATGCAGTATGCCTATACCCGCGTAAATTCTATTTTCAAACGTGCAGAAATCAATGAAAGCAGCCTGACACAGCCTGTTATTCTGAACGAAGAACGTGAACAAACTCTGGCAACCCGCTTGCTGCAATTTGAAGAAACCATCACAACCGTTGCCCGCGAAGGTACACCTCATGTAATGTGTGCTTATCTGTATGATCTGGCAGGCTTGTTCTCTGGTTTCTATGAGCATTGCCCAATCCTGAACGCTGACAGCGAAGAACTGCGTCAAAGCCGCTTGAAATTGGCTCTGCTGACGGCGAAAACCTTGAAACAAGGTCTTGATACTTTGGGTATCCAGACGGTAGATCGGATGTAATCATTCCGCTCAAAAGCTGGCGTAAAATTTTTTTGCGCCAGTAAATTTTACTTTCTTTGCTTGATATAAAAACCTTCCATCTAAAGCTAATTTTTTCTATTTTATTCAATCGGATTAATTTCAAAACCCAATTTATTTCGATTTCCAGAACAAAATTAATTAATCTTATATACTCGTCGTACTTCAAGATGCATTTATGTTCGCCGCGGGGAGAACATAAGCTGCTTCCTGCAATTTGAAGTTAATTGCGTATATTTAGGTTATCACTTTTACAGATCGATAATTTATCTTTTCTTCTAAACAGAAAAAACCAAATCTTTAAAAAAATTATTAATATAATATCAGCATTAAAAACAAAGCCGTCTAGAAAAACTGGACGGCTAATATTATGGAATTGTTATAAATTAAGTGATGCCTACAATCCCCGTTGAGCAAAATCTTTCAGTCTGAATCCCATCAAAGCCAAAGCAGCAAAATAACTACCCGCTCCCGCAATCACAACGCCCATCAATCGTAGCAGTCGCATAGCCATATTACCCTGCTCCCAAGCTGGCATAAACCACAATATTGTCAGTAATACCCCAACCATAACGACAATTGCCACAGCTAATTTCAGCAGAAATACACTCCATCCTGCCAGCGGCTTGAAGATCTCACGCTTACGCAATTGCCAATAAAGCATACTGGCATTGAAACAGGCAGCCAAACCGATGGAAAGTGCTAACCCCGCATGTTTCAACGGCCCAATAAAAGCAAGGTTCATTAACTGAGTTAAAATCAAGGTCGCAATCGCAATCTTGACAGGTGTTTTAATATCCTGACGAGAATAAAAACCAGGAGCGAGGACTTTGACGACAATTAATCCCGTCAACCCAAAACAATAGGCAATTAATGCCCGCTGAGTCATTTCTGCATCAAAAGCAGAAAAGTTACCATATTGGAAAAGTGAAACCGTCAATGGCTCAGCCAAAATGCCCAACGCTACCGCACTAGGTAAAGCCAACAAAAAGCAAAGACGCAATCCCCAATCCATTAATCTACGGTACTCTTCATGATTACCGCTGGAAAAACTCTTCGCCAATGAAGGTAATAAAATTGTGCCTAACGCAACCCCCAGAACCCCGGAAGGTAACTCCATTAAACGATCGGCGTAATACATCCATGAAACTGAACCCGAAACCAAAAACGATGCGAAAATGGTATTGATGATCAATGAAATCTGACTCACTGATACCCCCAGAATCGCTGGCCCCATCAGACGAATAACACGCCAGACTCCACTGTCACGGAAAGAAATCCGTGGCAGCACCAGCATTCCAATTTTTTTCAAATGAGGAAGCTGATAAGCCAATTGCAGAATACCACCGGCAATAACCGCCCAACCCAACGCCATCACAGGTGGATTACAATAAGGTGCCACAAATAATGCAAAAGCGATCATACTGACATTGAGTAATGTCGGCGCAAAAGCCGGTACAGAAAACCGATTCCATGTATTGAGAACCGCCCCCGCCAAAGAAGCCAGAGATATTAAAAAGATGTAGGGAAATGTAATTCTGAGCAGATCGCGGGTTAAGGCAAATTTATCCGGCGTGTCCGAAAAACCCGGCGCGGTCACATAAATCACCCACGGAGCAGCAATCACCCCGATGACCGTGACTACCGCCAGAATCAGTGTCAACATGCCTGACACATACGCAATGAACGTGCGAGTTGCCTCATCACCCTGCTGATTTTTGTATTCAGATAGGATAGGAACAAATGCTTGCGAAAAAGCGCCCTCAGCAAAAATACGACGCAATAAGTTAGGCAATTTGAAAGCAACAAAAAATGCATCTGTCGCCACACCTGCACCAAATATGCGGGCAATGATGGCATCACGAATAAAGCCCAGAACGCGGGAAAACATCGTCATTGAGCTAACCGCTGCCAGTGATTTGAGTAAATTCATGGTGTTATTTTAAAAATTGTTTTTTTATGAAATGAACATAAAAGATGTAAAGCTATCATCAAGAAGCCATAAAAATGACAGGTAAAAATATCCTGGTGAGATAGCAACCGTGCTTAAAGTCTAACAGACAAAAATCATCTCTACATGAGTTATATACACAACAGACTCATAAAATTATCTTGCCCCAGGTGTCATCAGTCAATGATGTCAGTACGTGATCTTGCCAGATACCATCGATCAATAAGTAATTCTTGGCATAACCTTCCTGTTCAAATCTCAGTCTCTTAAGTAAATTCCCGCTGCGAAGGTTATGTGGCATGTAATTAGCCATAATCCGGTGCATTTTCTGATGGCGCTGCATATAGCGAATTGCGGGTTGCAATCCCTCATACATTATTCCTTTCCCTTGCCATTTTTCGCTTAACGAATAACCAAGATAGCAAGAATGAAATGCACCACGCACAACATTGGTAAAATTGGCTACTCCCATAACTTCATTTTCATCAGTATCCAATAACAAAAAATTAAATGTCGCTTCCTGCCGCTGTAATTCAGCGATATAACTCAATCTATTTGTCCATCCAGAAGGTCGATAAAAACTACCATCCCTTGTTGGCTCCCACGGCTTAAGGAAATCTTTATTTTCAGAATAATAGTCAGCCAACCTATAGGCATCTCGTTCATATACCAGACGAACAACCATTCTATCCGTAATGAATCGTATTTTGGGCGATGCAGAACGATAACCAAACATGCCTTCTCCTGATAGTTACATTTAAAAAACTTGCAATAATTTAGCTTTTATAGAAATAATTATCACCCACTCACGATAAAAAAATATCATCTATATTCTCCTACCTTAAAGATCAGATTAAGTCCAAAATAACAAAAATTCATACTCCTTCTTTCATATTTTAATGGTGCAAAATGTCATCGGTTTCACAGGCACGTAGCTTGGGTAAATATTTTCTTTTATTTGATAATCTGATCGTCGTTTTAGGTTTTTTTGTTGTTTTTCCCTTAATCTCCATTCGATTCGTCGAACAACTTGGCTGGGCTGCTGTTATTGTTGGTTTCGCGCTGGGTATGCGCCAACTTGTACAACAAGGACTGGGCATTTTTGGCGGAGCAATTGCAGACAGATTTGGTGCAAGGCCAATGATTGTCACCGGAATGTTGTTACGTGCGCTGGGATTCGCGTTGATGGCGATGGCATCTGAGCCATGGATACTTATCTTTTCCTGTGTTTTGTCTGGATTAGGGGGAACATTATTTGATCCTCCCAGAGCGGCGTTAATCATCAAATTAACCCGTCCTCACGAGCGTGGGCGATTTTATTCACTTTTATTGATGCAGGACAGTGCTGGTGCCGTCATTGGTGCGCTAATAGGAAGTTGGTTGCTGCAATATAATTTCAATACTGTCTGCTGGATTGGTGCGGCTATTTTCGTACTGGCCGCACTATTCAACGCCTGTTTTCTGCCGGCATACCGCATTTCTACTATCCGCACGCCTATCAAGGAAGGTATGAGCCGCGTCATCAAAGATCGTCGGTTTTTTTACTACGTGCTGACGTTGACGGGTTATTTTATTCTCACAGTGCAAGTCATGCTGATGTTTCCGATCATTATCCATGAAATTTCCGGCACTCATACTGCTGTTAAGTGGATGTATGCTATTGAAGCATTGATTTCCCTGACACTGCTGTATCCTATCGCGCGCTGGAGTGAGAAGCATTTCCGACAAGAGCAGCGTTTGATGGCGGGTCTGTTTTTAATGAGCATCTGCATGTTCCCAATCGGTTGGGTCAGCCAATTGCACCTCATATTTGGCTTATTATCCCTGTTTTATTTAGGGATGGTAACAGCAGATCCTGCACGTGAAATGCTGAGCGCTTCACTTACCGATCCACGAGCGCGGGGCAGTTACATGGGGTTCAGTCGTCTGGGTCTGGCATTCGGGGGCACACTAGGCTACACCGGCGGTGGCTGGCTCTATGACACAGGCCGAAATTTGAATATACCGCAATTACCGTGGATTTTGCTGGGATTAGCAGGCTTAATCACCATTTATGCCCTTCATCGCCAATTCAACCAGAAAAAAATAGAGCCTATTATGATTAACAGACATTAATCATTAAATGGATGGTGTAAAATCCGTCCATTGAAAATAAAAGGAGACAGTATGAGAAGATTTTTTTAGGAGCCGTCTTAGTGCTGGTTGGGTTAGTCAGCGGCTGTGATCAATTCAAGGAAGTCAGTATTAATGAAGGCTTGCTTAATGATTATTTATTAAAAAGAGTCCATTATCAGAAGCAAATTATCCTGTCTGGTGCTGCCAAAGCTAATATTACGTTGGGTGATTTAACCAGTCAGGTAGGTCGTAAAGACCCTGAAAAAATTGAACTTTCAACTCAGGCAAAAGTTCAGTTGGCAACCTTACTGGGATCAATTCAGGCTGATATGAAGCTCACTATCAGAGCTAAGCCGATATTTGATGCAGAAAAAGGGGCCATTTTTATCAAAGGGCTGGAAATCGTGGACTACCAGACAACCCCAGAAAAAGTTGCTACTCCGATTAAGGCATTGATTCCTTATCTGAATACTTCTTTAAGTGAATTTTTTGATACTCATCCGGTTTACGTGTTGAATCCAGAAAAGAGCAAAGCTGAAGCGGCGGCGTCAAAACTCGCCAAGGGATTGGAAATTAAGCCAGGGAAATTAGTCATTGGTTTAGCTGATAAATAATTTTCATTGAAGCTGAAATAGTAAGGGCAAATTATTAATTAATAATTTGCCCTTATTTTCTCTATGACTTTATCTCGTGTTTATCAATGTTCTTGTATGACTGCTCTCCGCCCTATTGAGGATTTACGGCAGTTTTCGCTAATTGAAGCAGGTACAAGAACGTGACATTGTCACTCCGGTTCAAGTTCTTCACGCAGTGCTTGTAATGCTTCGCGAGCTACAATCGCCAAAGTGCGATAAAAACCGCTGGTTGCATGAGCCTCTACTTTACCGAGGAATTGTCCACACCAGGGCAGCAAATACTCATCAAACAACGTAATTTGAGCCTGAACCTCGTCTTCTGCTGCCTGATCTTCTAACCATGACAAAGCCAGTAATAAAGAACCGAATTGATCGGTCGGAGCCTCCGATAAAGGCATTCCTCGTTCTACTAAAAACTGGCGGACTTCACTTTCATCTCTATCAGTATAATCAGAGCGACAAATAGCAACCCCAGCAGACTCTCCGGTAAACAAGACGTGATAATCAGCTTCGATGACTGATAATTCACTGTTTTGTTGCAATCGATCCAACAATTCATCTTGTTCCAAAGGCCATGCTTGCTTTAATTTTCCCTCAGCAATCAGAGTAATCAAAGGTTGCAAAACAGGATCTTGTGGTGCTCGGTTAAACAATGTTCCTAAAATCCGGCAAACAATGGAAAATTCGTTCATGACTCAATCTAATCCCAATAACTTATCTAGCATAATGAATACTGTTATTGTCCCTAATCGTCTGCCTTGCTGTAAAGCAACTTGTTAATACCCGAGAGCAATATCAACGAGACCTGAAGGTGACTCCCCTTTTTCCATCCGTTGAATATTTTTGCAAATAGCGTCCATCGCTTCATCAGGGATTGTATTTGCAGCAATATGCGGAGTGATATTAATTCGTGGATGAGTCCAGAAAGGATGGAGTTTTGATAAAGGTTCCTCCATGAATACATCAAGAGTCGCACCGGCAACATAACCTTTATCGATAGCCACTAACAAATCCTGTTCGACAAGATGAACACCTCGTGCCACATTAATCACATATGAGCCGGGTTTTAACTGACTAAATAATGAAAGATTGAGGATACCTAAAGTTTCTGGTGTATTTGGCAAGACATTAATCAATACCTTACATCCAGAAAGAAAATCACCTAATTGTTCTTTGCCGTAAAAACTTTCCACATTATCAATTTGTTTTGGCATTCGACTCCAGCAGCGCATATTGAAATCAAATTCTCTTAATTTTTCAATAATACTGCATCCTAAAACGCCGGCACCTAAAACACCAATAACAAAATCTTTTCGATTATAGGGAACTAAAGGTTTCCAAAGGCGCTGTTCCTGATATTGTTTATATTCATCCATTCGGCGGAAATAGTGTAAAACAGAGGTAACAACATACTCTTGCATCTGCCTTGCCATTCCTGCATCTACAAGACGTATCAGTGGAACACCCGCGGGTAACGTCCCCGGATTTTTCAATTCTTGTTTGAGGATAGAATCCACACCTGCACCAAGTGAAAATATACCTTTTATTCCCTGACGATTAGCCAGCATTTCATGGGGAGGTAACCAAACTAAAGCATAATCGGCAGGAGCATTATCGCCACGGAGCCATTGACGGACATTAGCATCAGGTAATCTATCTCGTATGCCCTGAATCCACGGTTCGGCATTAAAAGAAGGATGAAAAAAGATGATATTCATAAAATCTTATTCCTTTTTATTTTTCTGATAGGGTTAACTTATTGCTAAAAGGTTGCAAGTCTCTAATGAACAGACTGGAAAGAAAATATTAATAATGTTATCTGGTTAACAAATTTGCCATGACTCATTGCCAAAAATAGAGATATCACTTCCTTAATTGGCTATCAGGCGCACAAATTGTTTTTTATTTGTCTAATCAGTCAAAAATCCTGAAAAAAATCATCATAAGTCTGTTGACGCCTGCCCTGCTTTTCCCTATAGTAGCGCCCCGTTGCAGCGACGAACTCACGCGAAATCACTGTAACAACAAAATATGGTGAGGTGTCCGAGAGGCT
>NZ_VCDP01000032.1:0-43561 GCF_033949345.1 Xenorhabdus littoralis | reverse complement strand
GCTATCGACTCCCAGTGAACGGGCTACATCGACAACCCGTTGCTGATGGAGAACAACCTGCTGAACAGCTTCCAGCTTCAATTCAACGGAATAATGGTGTTTGGTGGGGTTCAATTTCATCGTCATACCTCATTGTCATGTTAATAACATTGGCAGACTTTTGAGGTGTCCGGATTTAATGTACTACTACATTATGCAGTTGGCACGTGATCATAACTGTTCTGATACCCATATTGGGAAGAGATTACAAAAAGCGGAGGGGATCATTGAAGGGATGTTAATGATACTGAATGTTCCTCTGGAAATGGACAAGCACGTCCAGTTAGAGCCAACGAATATTAATTCACACCAATTATGCAGTAATTTTTGAAAGTCGCTTTACGATCGTAAAAATACTGTTATTGTGATAAGAGTGATAGCAACGTCATACAGCTTATTAATTTCAGACCTCGCTCCGGCGGTTTTTTTTGTTTTTTAGAGAAATTACACCTTATTTATGATAATTATCACTGCCCTGATTATTATTAATTGACTCCTTTATCTGATTTAAGTTATCAGCGCTGCCCTTATTTTAATATGACGCATTCAGATATTATGTTGGTAATATCTAATCGATATTTGGCGAGGCTAATTCATATAAATAAGGGGATCATTATGATAAATAAAAAAGTAAGTGTGCTTACGGGGCTGCTTTTATCTTTGGTTGCCGGGACAGTAGTGGCGTCTGAGAAAGCAGTCACAGGAAATTTTGGAGTCGTTTCACCTGATAATTTTCATTGCACAAAAGTAATGACTTCTGGTAATTACATAGGAAAACTAGATTATGTAATTTCTTTAGGAATCTTGAGCGGAAATGTTTATTGGTTTACGGGATTAGAATCAAATGATGTGGGGTGTATTAGTGTTGATGCCTCAAACGCGAGACATGCTGGTATTGTCCATGATGCTTTTATTCAAGGGAAAACTGTAAAAGTTAAACTTGAAGGACATCAGGCAAAGGCAATAGTTTACTAATTTAGTATACATTCACATGAAATACTTTTTAGTAAACCAGCATGTTAATAATGCTGGTTTTTGCTCTATATCTCAATAATCACTACGGTGTGCGGGATGGGGAACTGGGCGACGTAATGCAGGAGATCAATGCCTGCCTCCATATTTCGAAACACCCCGATCCCTATAGATATTACATATTCAAGGCTGCGCTTCCGGCGTGGCTTTTTTGTTGTCTAAAATCCCGCCGTTCATCCTGTGGCTTTCCAGAGAACAAGCCCCGTCGCTTCAGGAAAACTATTGTGAATTTAAATGGCATAACATTAATTAACGACGACTCGCTAAAATTCATCAGAACATTACCGGATAACTGCATTGACCTGATCGCCACTGACCCGCCGTACTTTCAGATGAAAGAACATCAATGGGATAACCAGTGGAAAGATGTCACGGCGTACCTTGCGTGGCTGGATGAAATACTGGCCGAATTCTGGCGGGTACTGAAACCCAATGGCAGCCTGTATATGTTCTGTGGGTCGCGTCTGGCGTCTGATACGGAACTGCTCGTGTGTGAACGGTTCAATGTGTTAAACCATATTATTTGGGCGAAACCTTATGGCTACTGGTTAAAACAAAATAAAGAAAGTCTGCGAATGTATTTCCCGGCAACTGAACGCATTATCTTTGCCGAACATTACCGGGGGTTTGATTACCCGAAAGACGACGGACGTTACCGAAAATCTCAGGCACTGAGCGGGACGGTATTTAAGCCCCTGATAGATTACTTTCTCAATGCCCTGAAAGCGTCTGGCATTAAGGTGAAAGACATCAATCAGGCGACGGGTAAACAGATGTCGCGCCACTGGTTCAGCGACAGACAATGGGCATTACCCAATGAAACGGATTATCAAACGCTGCAGGAGTTGTTTCGCGGAGAACTGAACAGGCCATATCCTGAGCTGGTGGCAGAACACCAGCAATTATCACGGCAATACAAGGATGCACTGAAACAGCAGGATTACACATCATTGCGCCGCCCGTTCTCGGTCACGGCCGATGTGCCCTATACCGATGTCTGGCAATTTTCACCTGTTCAATATTCCCCGGGCAAGCATCCCTGTGAAAAACCCGCTGACCTGATGACGCACATTATCCAGTCCAGCAGCAAGGAAGGGGATGTGGTGGCCGATTTCTTTATGGGTTCCGGGGCGACACTGAAAGCGGCGTTAAAACTCAATCGTCGTGTGCTGGGGGTTGAACTGGAAGAAGAACGGTTTAAGCAGACCGAGCAGGAGATCAACGAAATATTTTCTGTCTCAGTTAAAGTAAACGACTCCTGAGCGATCTGAGACGCTTTTTAAGCGTTTTCTTGTAACGACTTCCAACTGTGTGAACAATGATACGTTTTAACCGAGGAGTCTAAGCGTATCATAACCGACTCTGCCATTTAATTTCTTCGAAAAAGGAAGGGATACCCTATCTCAACGGGTTGAAGACGTGACTGGAGTTAAATATTAATATAGTCGTAAAAAATATACCTTTAAGTGAGGTAGTTATGAAAAAAATTATTTTAATTGCAATCGCAATACTTACATTCAACCCAAGTCAATTTGCATTTGCGAATTCTAGTTCTAACCCATCTAGAGAAGCGTGCTGTAGCATCAAAGCTGAAGATAACTGTATCACATCATGGAATCCTTGGTGTGAAAGTAACGAATACAAAGCCTGTATGAATGATCCAAACCAGTGTCGGTTTGCGACCACTCAGAAGTGATCCGCTTTCAAAATTATATTTGAGAATTTACACCTTCGTCGGGTCTATGTGTAAATTCAGATCACGCATTTAACCCGTTGAGATAGGGTATCCCTTCCTTTTTCGAAGAAATTAAATGGTAATGGTTAAAGTAAAGTGTTGATTTTGTCAGCAAGCTGACTTCTCTGAGCGGGGCCGTTGGGTTATGGAATCAATTGTTCTGGTGTGCGCTTTTGAGGTCGATCTGACGCTTCCCACTGAGACACAGTGGATTGAGCAGTGTTGAGCTTTTCAGCGACTTCGACTGAGATAGCCCACGATAGATGCGCCAAGCCGCCAGAATAGAAACATCCTGGTCAACCATGATAGACACGACGCCGTTAGGCACGGTCACATCGTCGTATCTTGACGAGGTGTATGGCACATCTTCCCAGTCTTCCTTTACGCTGATCAGTTTTTCGTATTCAGCTACTGGCAGGACAACATATAGCGGTTTTCCTGTTTCATCATTGATGTATTGCACTTTCATGTATTTATCCGAGCGCGCTAAAACTTATGGATGAGCGAATATCGGTTTGATTTCAGGGCGCTGTTGTTGGGAGGCTTGCCATAACTCATACTGGGACTGCATATTCGTCCACATTTCGGCACTGGTTCCCAATGCGGCTTCTAAACGAAGTGCCATATCTGCTGATATGCCTGTGTTACCGTTTAAAATACGGGATAAAGCCACACGAGTGACGCCCAGTGCTTTTGCTGCGTCTGTAACAGAAATGTCGCCTAAATATTCGCGCAAAACAATGCCGGGATGGGCGGGATTATGCATTCTGCTCATAGTGTTACTCCTCAGTGGTAATCTTGATAATTAACTAAAATGGCATCTTCGCCCTCAAAGCGAAATAATTCGGGGTGAACAGATGACCAGAGGCATACGCAATAACAACCCCGGCAACATTGACCATAATCCGGCGAATAAGTGGCAGGGTCAGTTGCCGCATGATCGGAGTATTGAAAAGCGGTTCTGTCGGTTTGAGACGGCTGAGCATGGTATCAGGGCACTGATAAAGCTGCTCATCAATTACCACGGTAACGGCTACAAGAGCGTGGCCAAGATGATAAACCGTTGGGCTCCTCCAAATGAAAACAAGACATTAATTTACATCAAAAATGTTGCTCAGTCTCTGGGTGTCGATCCTCTCCAGATTTTCGAATTGAATAAACAAACCCTGATTGCCCTGGCTAAGGCAATTATCTACCACGAGAACGGCAAGCAACCTTATCCTGATGATGTTTTTATACGGGCATTTGAAATGCTATGAGGTTTAACAGCCGATACTTCACCCTCAGTGCTTTTGTCGTCGTCGCTGGCCTGCTTTGGTTCTATTACAGTGAGTATCAGGATAAAGCGGAAAAATACCATAGCTTAAAGTTACAGTATGACGAGCAGACCATTGCCATAAAAGACCAACAAGAACACATCGATCATCTCTCAGAAATAGACACCATTCGCTTACAGGAGCTAACGAATGCCAAATCTAAGATCACTCAGCTTAGCGATGATTTGCGCACTAACGTTAAGCGCGTGTATGTCAAAGCCCAGTGTCCAGTGTCTGAAACCGCTGCCCCCTCCGGCTTGGATGACACAAGACCCGCCCGACTGGAGAAAGACGCTGAACAAGATTATGTACGTCCTCGGAGAACTGGAAACCCTCGAAACCCAGTACGTTGGATTGAGGGATTATGTGAAGATTGGGTGCAGAGGCAATGATGGCTGAAACAAATGAACTTAGACCTTGCCCATTTTGTAATAGTGAGCACACAGAAATGAAATCATATTCAGATGACGCGTGGTTTTTTGTGCAATGTACTGAATGTAATGCTGATGGGCCAGAGGGCCATGATCATTATTCTGCGATTCAGGCATGGAACCAGAGGGTGGAGAACGCCTTGCCACTCCAAAGCAAATGATTCTGGGGGGCGTATATTAGGGCTCAGTGTCGTGAGCTATGAACTCTATCTGACAATCAATCTGAAAAGATGAAAGTTTGAGAGCCAGATAGAGTTATGATTAAGTTTGCATTGGAACCAAGATGACTGTGCATTACAGGCAAATTAAGTAGGAGCCTGGGGCGTCAGGATTGGTTGTCAGACACCAATTCATACAATTCCGCCAATCTTGAGTATCACTGGGCCATCTCGAACAAATAGAGGCATAAGTTTGCATTGGCGCTAGAATAACCGAGCCTGCTAACAGGCAAAGAAGAATGTATTTTTTCATCTTATCCACCATTTATTACTTACGATACCGCAGAATCTAATAACTCCATTTCATCTTAATTAAAAGCGAATAATTCTTAACAATTGGTTAACCTCTGAAACCAAACAAACTATTTTTTACCCATTCCCTTGAGTGGTTAAAGCAATAACCCATGCCATCACCCCGTACCTATCGCGTAGCCAATGTCCTTGGCTATAACGCCGATGGGGCATGGGGTGTGCATGACGGTATCTCCTTGCCGAAGAACAACAACGGACTGGAACTCATCTACATTGATGACAAGGTGAATAAGGACGGCAGCATCATCCTTGAAATCTTCCACCGTCAGCACAGCCATTTACCCGAACGCTTTCAGAACAAGCGCATCAAGGCCCTCATGGACGGTGAAAAGATCTACTATGCGGATGGAGAACCCTGTGACATTCCCGAGGGCTGTCACTTGGATGTCCGTGTCCAGATGCCGGAAAATTCGGTGTGGAATTTGAGGGGGAAGACGGCTTCCGATGGGGAGGTGAGTGAGCCGGTGAATGATAAACCCGCATAAAATTGCGGGTTCAACTGTTAGGCTAGAATTAAGCAGCTCTGACTATATAATTGAATGCTATGTTTCGTGGGCGGGTTACGCCTACGTAATTTTTGGGTACAGACCAAGTCCCAGCAGAACTTACTGATGATCTACCGCGTAATTGAGTCTCTTCGCTTGGAATATCCCAATTTAAATTTTTACGGTCATTTATTGAAAAGTTAACAACGTTATCAATTCTATTGTTCACTTCCTGTACTAAATAAGATCCTTGTTGCCATGATAAAACCTTACGTAAAGTATCCACACCGCGCTTATTATCCCAGCCACGAATAAACTCCCCTCTTAAATCAGGTAGTTTTCCTGATGGGTAAGCAAGGGCAAGTTTCGGATATTTGGATTTATCAAATGGCTCACCATTACACATCAACCAACCCTGAGGTGGTATTTCTGTAGGCCAAGGAACAGGAACACCAACAGGCAAACTAGAGCCACCCATAAGTGAATTAATGGCATTTTGATTGGCGGTATTGGCTAGTTCGTATGCTTTCTTAACAGCTTTGGAGGTTGCAACGGTTATTTCACTATCACTGTCTGTCTCATTGTTTAGTGTCACAAATCCCGGTTCTGCTTGAGTCGCATAGGGATGATTACGGCTTGCGGCATGTTCTTCAATTGCTTCCTTGATTGCTCTTCTAACATCATCCATTGTTGGGACTTCTACGGAGTTATTGCTGTCTTGTGTACTCATATTTACTCCCTCATTTAATCAACAATATGTATTGCTAAGTAACATGAAGGCGGGATACTTCTCCGCCTATGAACATCAATAAAATTGGTTCATCAATACTTGAGGGTGCGGCTTGATTAATATTTGATAGGTAGCATGACATAACATGACAGGTGGGGAATTAATAGAATTTGTCAGATCACTGATAAAACTGGGTGCGATATAAGAGGAATTCTCGTCTTTATAACTCCTTGATTTAATTAAACTCTGGCACTGTGACGGAAATAAGCAAAATCAACAGATTAAGTTAAAGGGGGAGAATTGTCCTCTTTAATATATCTTATTTCCTGCATGGTACAGGTTTTCCGATTTCAAATCGGAAAACCCTTTCAGGTGGTTATCCCGTATGTTAAAGGGCAGAAACCTGCCCTATAGTGATTATCCTTCCTACCCTTCCTTGGAACTGATCTCAATTTTTCCTATATAACCAGTATAAAATCTATTGCTATACTCTGCATTGGGCACATTTTCTGTTTGTACATGGCTGTGTTCATAGGTGAATTTATGAAGATAATAATAGCATTTAATTAGTTGTTTTTAATGGGGTATTTAAAATTATGGGATATTTACAAGCTGGATATGTTGCTATTGCAAAACGGATCTTGGGCTGGGTTATTTTTGTACCCACTTTTTTATCAACTTTTGTTTCGGTGATAAATTTAGCGTGGCTGCATGGTGTCAAAGGTGATGGTGTTAATGCAGTATTGAATGATTTTCTCAAGATGATGGTAGAAATGGTTAAGTTTAATACATCATTTCTGGATTTTTTTTGGAAACATTCTCCAGTCCCTGATTGTGCTGCTGGAATTACAGGTGTAAATATTGGTTTCCTTATTATCTATTTTTTGATATTTGTCGGTTTGGCAATGAGTGCCTCTGGTTTGAGAATGTACCGTCAATTTAAATTCATCAAAGAACATATTGAGGATCAAATGATCCTTGAAAATGCTAAAGAAAATGGAACAACTAAGGAGCAGTTGGAGGCTAAAATTAAATTTCCTCGACATTCCTTATTCAGCCAGATATTTACTCTTTATATATCACCAATCATTATCGGTGCGATTGCTTATTTATTGTCAAGATTGCTGGGGTGGTGAAAAAATAAATTCATCATATTAATATAATGAATTTTATTTATTTTTTAAGGGTTTGATATTTATTAATAACAAAATAAATATGGCTCGTATAATAATTAAGATTGTTAACTCTGACTTTTACAGGTAATTCGTTCAGAGTTAACAATAATGTTCTTGTTTTCAAATATCTCCTTGAAAAATATTTTCTTATGGTTCCTTAGATAAGATTTTATCAACTGTATTTTGCACCATGATAAAATTATCTCCTCCAAAAAGATTACATCGATTCAGTAGGTAATAAAGTTGGTAAATTGGTTGGCGCTCGATAAAATCATGTGGTAATGGCCAGATGCTTTGGTAACCATCAAAAATTTGTAGGGGAAGCTCTGAGTAGAGTGGCAGCATGGCCAGATCACATTCGCGATCTCCCCAATAGCAGGCAGGATCGAACGTTACAGCAAAATCGTCATTTAAAGATGCACAATTTGTAGGCCATAGGTCACCATGCAGAAGGGAAGGTTGAGGCTGATGGGAATGTAATTTCTCACTGATTACCTGAACAATCAGGTTGATATCTCCAAATATCATCCCGTTATCAGCGGCAAGTTGCAATTGCCAGCCGATACGTTTTTCCGCGTAAAATTGATTCCAACGTTTTTGCCACCCGTTAGGCTGTATGGTAGTCGCGAGCATGTTATCAAAATCAAAACCAAATTTAGGCTGTTCACTCCATTGGTGAAGTTTTGCGAGGTGTTGACCAAAGCAATACGCGCTATGGGCATTAAATGGTTTTAAAGGCAAATATTCCAGTAAAAGGAAACTATAATTACGATCGTGCCCTACACCGTAAACGTCGGGAACACGGGTTGTTTTACTACGAGCCAGCAATTCCAGCTGTTCTGCTTCTGCTTTAAAAACTGGCAGCATTTCTTTCACGTTAGATTTGACAAAAATGCGCTGTTCACCATATCCAATAGACCAAGAACAGTGAATGTCGCCTCCCGCCAATTCTATTTTGTCGTGAATTTCAGCGTCACCAAAATGCTCACTTAATAGACGGTTCACGGTTTGCCACATGATTCACCTCATTAAGTTGACAATTGCCCTACTTATATTACAGAGAGATGCAACATTTGAACAGGCTAAAAGGGATTTTAATGGCAATTAATAAAGCCATATCTTAAATTAGACATGGCTCTGCATCTTGTTATTTTGATTCTTCTGGAATTGATAATGTCGGTGAGCTTATTCTTTCAAACGATTCCTTGTTCACTTTCTTGTGAGCCAATTTTATTTGGTTATAAATAAGTGCAGCGGTGAAGAAAATAGCTTGAATGATGACGATACAAGGCCCGGTTTCCCCATCAATATGAAAACTGATGATTGTGCCTAATACACTGGAGGCGATTGACGCAAGCATTGCGACTATAAGCATGCGATCAAAACTTCGGCACAGAATGAAAGCAATAATACCGGGTGAGATGAGCATAGCAATAACGAGAATAATACCAACTGCTTGCAGTGATGCGACAATGGTTAGGGCCAACAGAGATAATAAGCCGTAATGAAGACGTTTCACTGGAAGGCCAACAACTCGAGCTTGGTTGGGATCGAAACAGTAAAGCATAAAATCTTTCCGCTTCAGCAGCACAATGACCAGTGTGGCTCCTGCAATACATAGTGTCTGGAGCAATTCGTTCTGAGTAATGCCCAATATGCTACCGAATAAAATATGCGTCAGGTGTTGATCGGTATCTACTCGGGTAAACAAGACTAAACCAAATGCAAACATACCTGAGAAAACAATCCCCATGACAGTATCTTCTTTGATTCTGCTATGTTCTTTCAGATATCCGGTAGCAACCGCACAAAATATACCAGAAAGGAAAGCACCTATCGCAAGTGGAATACCTGCTACAGAAGCTAGCACGATACCTGGCAGGACGGCATGGGAAATTGCATCCCCCATTAGTGACCAGCCTTTTAAGACCAAATAACAGGAAAGCACTGCACAGACTGCTCCTACTATAATGGCAGCAAAGATAGCCCGCTGCATAAAATCATGCATAAAGGGTTCAGTCATGAATTCAATGAATGTATTCATGGGCGCCCCTCCTGAGTTAATGCCAACGATTCTCTTCTAGCTCGCCTGCGGGAAGCTAGCATGCCATGTTTGGGAGCAAAGAAAAAAGCCAGCAAGAAAATCACTGTTTGCAAAGTGACAATTACACCACCAGTCGCACCATTGAGAAAGTAACTCAAATATGCGCCGATGCCACTTGTGAGTGAACCGATAACGACAGCAATGATTAACAGGTTCTTAAATCTATCTGTTAAGAGATAGGCAGTTGCCCCGGGAGTGACGACCATTGCGATAACTAAAATAGCTCCCACAGTCTGCAATGCAGCAACGGTGCAGGCACTTAATAAAGTGAAGAAAATAATTTTTAAACGTAATGGTGATAACCCGATAGATCGAGCATGTGTTTCATCGAAAAAAGCAACTAACAAATCTTTCCAGATCAGCATCAATATAATAAAGGAGACTGCAATGATGATTTCGACTTGTAGAACATCTTCATCTGCAATTCCCAAAATATTACCGAGAATAATAGTTTGTACATTCACTGACGTGGGATTTAAAGAAACGATTAGCAACCCAACAGCAAAAAAAGTAGAGAATATAAAACCAATGACCGCATCTTCACGCAACCGTGTAATATGGCGCACTAATGTCATGGATAGTGCTGCTAACATTCCAGTAAAAAAAGCACCGCCAGCGTAAGGTAGACCGAGAGCATATGCGCCTGCGACACCCGGTACAACAGAATGGGAGAGGGCATCTCCCATCAGTGACCAACCTTTCAACATCAAATAAGCGGATAAAAAAGCACAGACAGCACCAACGATAGCGCTTACCCACATGGCTTTCACCATGTAGTTGTAATTGAATGGTTGTAAAAGCAGCTCCATCATGGTTAGTTTTCCTTTTGTTCTGGACTTTGTCGTGGTGGAACATGATGGTCATATCCATAAAAGACGGCTGCACGTTCGTCATCAGTAATGACGGTCAGTGAGCGTGGATCATCGTCCTCATGCAGTTCAGAACCGGAAAGATTAATATGGCGCAGGACACCTCCGAAGGTGATTTCCAGATTTTTTTGGGTAAACGTAGTTTCAATTCGGCCGCTGGCTAATACAGTGCGGTTGATTAAAATCACATGATCACAAAACTCAGGCACACTGCCGAGGTTATGCGTTGATACCAAGACTAAATGTCCTTCATCACGTAATTCACGAAGTAGATCAATAATGGTATTTTCTGTTTTAACGTCTACACCAGTAAAAGGTTCATCTAACAGCAAGACTTTTCCTTCTTGGGCAAGTGCACGGGCTAAAAAAGTTCTTTTTTTCTGTCCCCCGGAAAGCTCACCAATTTGGCGATCACGTAATTCAGTTAATCCAACGCGCTCAAGTGCCTCGTTTACAATTTCATGGTCACGTTTACTGGGACGGCGCAAGAACCCCATTTTTCCATAACGCCCCATCATAACGACATCGGAAACTAAAACTGGAAAGTTCCAGTCTACATCTTCGGTTTGTGGGACATATGCGATGATATTTTGTTTTAGCGCTGTTTTTATCGGTTGTGTGTTAAGTGTGACTTTTCCTTGGGAAGGGGTAACTAATCCCATAATTGTTTTAAATAATGTGGATTTACCACTGCCATTCATACCGACTAACGCGCAAATCGTGCCGCCAGTAATATCAAAGCTAGCATCATAAATGGCTGTATGCCCATTGTTGTAAGTGACAGTTGCATTATCAACAACTAAATGGGGCTGCTCAAATAATGGCTGGCGGCTTGGCGATAAACGATTCATTGATTAAATCCTTTCGCAATAGTGTCTACAGTAGTGTTTAGAAGATCAATATAAGTAGGCACAGGCCCTTTGGAAGTGGAGAGCGAGTCAACGTAGAGCACTCCGCCGTAACGGGCACCCGTTTCTTTACTGACTTGTTTTGCAGGTTTATCTGAAACCGTACTTTCACTGAAGACGACGGGGATCTTATTGGCTTTTACCGTATCAATGACATGTTTAACTTGCTGGGGAGAACCCTGCTCTTCAGCGTTGATTGGCCATAAGTAAACTTCTTTAAAACCATAATATTGTGTGAGATAACTAAAAGCACCTTCACTGGTTACAAGCCAGCGTTGTTCTTCTGGAATACGTGCAAGGCGCTCTCTGAGAGGGGTATCTAGTTGAGCTATTTTTTCAGCATAAGTTTTGGCATTGTGATTATAAATTTCTGCATTTGCAGGATCGTGTTTAACGAGAGCCTGACGGATATTTTCGATATAAATCAGGGCATTTTGGGGTGACATCCAAGCGTGGGGATTAGCGTTTTTATTGTAGGGCCCTTCACGAATAGGCAAAGGTGTAATACCTTCGGTAATAACAGCCATAGGGATGTCTTTCATATTTTCAAAAAAGCGTTCAAACCAACGCTCAAGATTCAAACCGTTCCAAAGAATGAGATCTGCCCTCTGTGCTTTGATAATATCTTTTGGGGTTGGTTGGTAATCGTGGATTTCAGCACCAGGTTTTGTGATGGAATCGACAATTGCAGCATCCCCAGCGATATTTTGAGCCATATCTTGAATAATAGTAAATGTCGTCACAACCCTGAATTTTTTATCCGCATGGGCCTGTTGACTGAATAAAGCCATTGTTAATAGTGCAATGGTTATGCCGAATATCGGGAAAGTAGATATAGAGCATTTTTTGTTCATTATGATAAACCTTACTTGTTATATATATAATTATTGATAATGATTATCAGTATCATTTATGTAAAGTCAAGGCGATATCGAATGAAATCAATGACAGATTTGATAGTACCTCCTTAACTGCCTGTTCACTTACATGATAACAATGACTTTCATGCGAACAAAAAAACAGCATGTTGTCTAGGGTTATCAAGGTAACTGAATAAACTTATTTTGATAAGACACAGAAAAAGTTTTTTGCTTAGCAGTAAAATTATATATGCTTTATAAGGTTAACCTTTTTATTAGAGGAAAGTCGCGTGAAATTAAGATTCAGCTATATTGTGTTGGCACTATTATTGACGGGTTGTGTTGGTCAAAAAGCGCATCAATCAGATAATAGACAGTCAATGGCAAAACGTATGCTTGGTGACAATAACCTCAATTTTAGTTCTCGCAGGCTCACAAATAGAACTGAACCAACACCATTTGATGGCTTTATTGAGCAAGCCGCAAGACGCTATGGTGTTGATGAAATGCTTATCAAAGCGATTATTCAGGTGGAATCAGGCTTTCGTCCAGAAGTTATCAGCAAGTCAAATGCAGTCGGGCTTATGCAAATTAAAGCATCTACGGCGGGACGGGATGCTTACAAAATGAAAGGAAGATCAGGACAGCCAACGATGCGTGAATTAAAAGATCCTGAAACCAATATCGATCTTGGAACTGCCTATATCAGCATCTTGAAAAAGCAGCATTTGGGAGGAATTGCTAATCCTGAGACATTGTACTATGCAACGATAGTCGCTTATGTGAATGGTGCAGGGGCATTGTTGAGAACATTTGATTCAAATCGAGTGTTGGCAATTAATAAAATTAATCGAATGACACCAAATGAGTTTTATCAATATGTTCAGAATAATCATCCTGCACCACAGGCTCCGCGTTATTTATGGAAAGTAAAAAATGCTTATCGTGCTTTGGAAATAATTGAATGATTAAATAGAGTTGAGTTTTTTCTTTAATTTTAAATTACCGTTTAAGATTTTTTCTGATTGTATTATAACTTTGAAGAAAACTGGAACTTGATATGCGAGGTATATTATCAAACCAGGCTGGGTTACTTTTGATATAATAGCCTGAATCTTTGGATTTTTGAATGAACTTTAATAATTCATTCGCGTTGTTGATTGCACAAATGATCTTAAATTCTCCAAGATCTTTGGGCAATATAAGTATAGCTGGATAATTTGCATTAGCGTCAGTATTTGGATTGGCGCTATCAGGCCCGTGATGTACTACATTTTTTATTCCATCTTTAGCAATTATTTTGTTGATATCTTTAATTATTTCCTTTATCCGCGGTGATACATTACCTAATTCCGGGTGATCTTCTTTTAGATTAATTGATTGATAACACAAGTTTAAGGTATTTGGATGTAATTTCTCCTTGAGACTATCTGAATCACCTGTGTTTATTGATTTGTGATATCCTCTCATATATTTACGTTTCTCATAGAATTCTTCCTGAGATAAATCATTATTTATAAATTTATCTTTAGGACCAAAGTCAGAAATATGAGGAGCAACCAATAAAAGATCATAATCTGCTGTGAATGGTCTTCTGTTAGCTCCAGGGGCTAATACGTAAAGCGGTTTATCTTGACAATAAATCTGAAACCGATTTTTTCTGGATTTAACCGGAACAGCTTGATATAAATAATTTATCCTACTTGGTCCAGCCGCATTATATGTATGCATAGATTTGGAGGATGCTTCTTTTTTGATTATATTTCTCTGTAATAACTCGTTTATACGTTGACGTGTTAGAACCAAATGAACAGAGATTGCATGGTGGTTATTTATACATTTTTGTACTTCTGTATTGTATTTATCGATAGTTGCAGCGTTCGTATTTTCTAGTTTACTATAAAATTGGTTTAAGCATACATGTCCCGCTTGCATTCCCCATGAGGAACTTTTTCCTTTTATATTAAGTGACTTAGTAGAGTGTCCTTCACTAATTAGTCCCTTTGCTAATACTTCGACAGGTCGAAATCCGATGATACAATTATTCTTTTTTGCATAATGTTGTAGTGCTATGAGATGTTGAGGAACAAAGCCTCCTATTTTATCTCGTAATTGTCTAATTAAAATATACATCCTTTTATTTATGTGCTGTGAATCTGTCAGTTGAGGTTTTTTCCGTTGCATAATAAAATCTCCAATTTACTATTTTTTTGGTTAATTAGAGTAGTATTGCCCATTTCCTTTATGAGTTTAAGTTCTATGTTTTATTTAATTTAATAATTTACATCTATGCTTTATTGAGTGGCAAGTTTATTAAGATTAAATGTTTTTATATGTTAAATGAAAAAGTTATATTTTTTTGGTTAATATAATGATTTTTTATTTTATTATTATGCATCATTAATATTATAAGGAAAAATTGCTGTTGTAGTTGTCATGAAGAAAATGATAAAGAACTCTGTGGCATTGCGAAAAAAACTGTTTTACCTGCTAAGATATCAAAACCTTTCGATAGAATGCATGTCGAAAAGATAGCTTTTGATTTTGCACCAGAATAAATAATTATCAATTAATTGATCAAGCTGATTTGATATCAATATGAACTATTTCAACATATGTTCTGTGTGATAGTATGTTGAATGAGTTAGAACAAATGTACCGGGTACTTTTGAACAATGTGTCCATAAACGCGTACACATCTTGCGGAGTGAAGCAAGAGTTTGTTTCTAACGTATTGATTAATAATAAATTTGATTTAATGCAAGTGATCTTTCGTGTGGGTCACCACTGTATATAAGGATTTTAAATGCCTGTAATTACTCTTCCTGACGGTAGTCAACGTCAATTTGAGCAAGCTGTTTCTGTAATGGATGTAGCGCGTGATATCGGTACTGGTTTAGCAAAAGCGTGTATTGCCGGCCGTGTTAATGGTGAATTGGTTGATGCCTGTGAATTAATCGAAACCGATGCCAATCTTGCTATTATCACTAGCAAGAATGAAGAAGGTCTGGAAATAATCCGCCACTCATGCGCTCACTTGTTAGGGCACGCAATCAAGCAATTGTGGCCTAATACGAAAATGGCTATTGGTCCTGTGATTGACAATGGATTCTATTATGATGTCGATTTGGATCGCTCTTTGACGCAGGAAGATATCGAGCTGCTTGAAAAGCGTATGCTGGAGCTTGCTAAAAAAGACTATGACGTTCTAAAGAAAAAAGTCAGTTGGCAAGAAGCTCGCGACGCATTTGCGGCTCGTGGCGAAGAGTATAAGGTACAAATTCTGGATGAGAATATCAGTCGTGATGATCGTCCGGGACTGTATCACCATGAAGAATACGTTGATATGTGCCGTGGACCGCACGTTCCCAATATGCGTTTCTGCCACCATTTCAAACTGCAAAAAATTGCAGGTGCATACTGGCGCGGCAATAGCGACAATAAGATGTTGCAGCGTATTTATGGTACTGCATGGGCTGATAAAAAACAGCTTAGTGCCTATTTACAACGTTTGGAAGAAGCGGCTAAACGCGATCACCGTAAAATTGGTAAACAGCTCGATCTGTACCATATGCAGGAAGAAGCACCTGGTATGGCTTTCTGGCATAATGATGGCTGGACAATTTTCCGTGAGCTGGAAACTTTTGCCCGCGTCAAATTAAAAGAATACCAGTATCAAGAAGTGAAAGGCCCATTCATGATGGATCGTATCATGTGGGAAAAAACCGGTCACTGGGAAAACTACAAAGAAAACATGTTCACAACTTCATCTGAAAACCGTGAATATTGTGTAAAACCAATGAATTGCCCAGGACATGTCCAGATTTTTAATCAAGGCCTGAAATCCTATCGTGACTTACCGCTGCGTATGGCTGAGTTTGGTAGCTGTCACCGTAATGAACCGTCAGGGGCATTGCATGGATTAATGCGCGTGCGTGGCTTTACTCAGGATGATGCTCATATTTTCTGTACCGAAGAGCAGATCAATCAGGAAGTCAGTAGCTGTATCAAAATGATTTATGATGTCTACAATACATTTGGTTTCGAGAAAATTATTGTAAAATTGTCCACCCGACCAGAAAAACGTATTGGTACAGACAAACAATGGGATGAAGCAGAGGCCGATCTTGCTGAAGCATTGACCCAAAATGGTATTGAATTTGAATACCAGCCGGGTGAAGGGGCATTTTATGGCCCTAAAATTGAATTTACTCTATATGATTGTTTGGATCGTGCGTGGCAATGTGGTACTGTGCAATTGGATTTTTCACTGCCAGCGCGTTTGAGTGCGTCATATGTAGGTGAAAATAACGAACGTAAGATTCCTGTAATGATTCACCGTGCAGTTCTGGGGTCTCTGGAGCGCTTCATTGGTATTCTAACAGAAGAATATGCTGGGTTTTTCCCAACATGGTTGGCACCTCAGCAGGTTGTCGTCATGAATATTACCGATGGTCAGGCAGATTATGTACAGGAATTGGTAAAAAAACTTCAAGATGCAGGCATTCGTGCAAAAGCAGACTTGAGAAACGAGAAGATTGGTTTTAAAATCCGTGAACACACTTTACGTCGTGTGCCTTACATGCTTGTTTGTGGCGATAAAGAAGTCGAATCAGGAAAAGTATCCGTTCGCACACGTCGTGGCAAGGATTTAGGCAGCATTGACGTCACTGAGTTTACAGAAAAACTGCTGACAGAAATTCGCAGTCGTAATCTTCATCAATTGGAGGAATAAGGTATTAAAGGCGGAAAAAGAATTCAACCGGCGCGCCCAAATCGCATTAATGAAGAGATTCGCGCCACTGAAGTTCGTTTAACTGGATTAGATGGCGAACAGATTGGTATTGTCAGTCTGAGGGAAGCTCTTGAGACAGCTGAGGAAGCTGGTGTTGATTTAGTTGAAATCAGCCCAAATGCCGAACCGCCGGTTTGTCGGATCATGGATTACGGCAAGTTCCTCTATGAGAAGAGTAAGTCAACCAAAGAGCAGAAAAAGAAACAAAAAGTTATTCAGGTCAAGGAAATTAAATTCCGTCCTGGTACAGATGAAGGCGACTATCAGGTCAAACTACGCAACCTGATTCGTTTTCTGGAAGATGGCGATAAAGCTAAAATCACCCTGCGTTTCCGTGGGCGTGAAATGGCGCATCAGCAGATTGGTATGGATATGCTTAACCGCATCCGTGACGATCTGAGTGAACTGGCTGTGGTCGAATCCTTCCCAACGAAGATCGAAGGCCGC
This sequence comes from Xenorhabdus littoralis, assembly GCF_033949345.1. NCBI lineage: Bacteria > Pseudomonadati > Pseudomonadota > Gammaproteobacteria > Enterobacterales > Morganellaceae > Xenorhabdus > Xenorhabdus littoralis. The sequence continues at coordinate 26,105 of NZ_VCDP01000032.1, read as the reverse complement.
CAGATGATCATGGTGCTCGCTCCTAAGAAGAAATAGTCAGGCAAACAAGTAATAGACTTCAGCCAGTTTTGGTCGGAGTCTATTCGCCTTACTAGTTCGTTGTAATTAACAATGCGAAGTGGAAATTAAAATGCCAAAGATTAAAACAGTACGCGGCGCAGCTAAACGCTTCAAAAAAACCGCAAGTGGTGGTTTCAAGCGTAAGCACGCTAACCTTCGTCACATTCTGACTAAAAAATCAACTAAGCGTAAACGTCATTTACGTCCAAAAGGCATGGTCTCCAAAGGGGATCTGGGTTTAGTTATTGCCTGCCTGCCATACGCATAAGCAAGTTTTTTTAGATTAGAATTTAGAGACGATAGGAGAAGTATATGGCTCGCGTAAAACGTGGTGTTGTTGCCCGTGCACGTCACAAGAAAATTTTAAAACAAGCGAAAGGTTACTACGGTGCTCGTTCGCGCGTTTATCGTGTTGCTTTCCAGGCTGTTATCAAAGCTGGTCAGTACGCTTACCGTGACCGCCGTCAGCGTAAACGTCAATTCCGTCAACTGTGGATTGCACGTATCAACGCTGCTGCACGTCAGAACGGAATGTCTTACAGCCGTTTCATCAATGGCCTGAAAAAGGCTTCGATTGAAATCGACCGTAAGATCCTGGCTGACATCGCTGTATTCGACAAAGTAGCATTTGCTGCTCTGGTTGAAAAAGCGAAGGGTGCTCTGGCATAAGTCAGATTAGAAGAGGGAGCTTGCTCCCTCTTTTACTTTTGTCCAAAATATGGCTTACTGTTGATTAAATTAAGAACGATGGGTTCAGGAAGAATACAAGAGAGAAAATAAAAATGATGAAATTAGCCTTTTTTCGTTCCTTTTTTTACTTTAGCGCTTGAAATCAGGGGGCTTTGCGCGTAAGAAAAGAAACGAAAAACAGCGCTTGAGCCTCCAGTGTGGAGGCTTTTTTATTTTTATGACCTCAGGAATAGATAACTTGAGGACATAGTCGATAACAACTAAAGGGCCACATCTGGCCGAAGGAAGAGGAAAACGATGTCACATCTTACTGAGCTGGTTGCAAAGGCAAAAGCAGCCGTAGAGGAAGCCCAGGATGTTGCCGCGTTGGATTTGGTGCGAGTTGAATACCTGGGAAAAAAAGGCCATTTAACTCTCCAGATGTCATCGCTGCGTGACTTACCCGCCGAGGAGCGTCCAGCGGCAGGGGCTGTTATTAATCAGGCGAAACAAGAAGTACAAGAAGCATTGAATGCGCGTAAGGCAAAGCTGGAATCAGATATTCTGAATGCACGCCTGACAGCAGAAAAAATCGATGTTTCATTGCCTGGTCGCCGTATGGAAAATGGTGGATTACATCCTGTTACCCGCACGATTGAACGTATTGAAACTTTCTTTGGCGAGTTGGGTTTTTCTGTTGAATCCGGCCCAGAAATCGAAGATGACTATCATAACTTTGATGCACTGAATATCTCTGCGCACCATCCTGCGCGTGCTGATCATGATACTTTCTGGTTTGATGCAACGCGTTTGCTGCGTACCCAGACTTCTGGCGTACAGATCCGTACTATGAAAGATCGTGAGCCTCCGATCCGGATTATTGCGCCAGGGCGTGTATACCGCAATGATTATGATCAGACACATACCCCGATGTTCCATCAGATAGAAGGTCTGATTGTTGATAAAAATATCAGCTTTACCAATCTGAAAGGCACACTGCATGATTTTTTGAATAACTTCTTTGAAGAAGATATGCAAGTTCGCTTCCGTCCTTCTTATTTTCCATTTACTGAACCTTCTGCCGAAGTGGATGTGATGGGTAAAAATGGTAAGTGGTTAGAAGTATTGGGTTGCGGGATGGTACATCCGAACGTATTGCGCAATGTTGGTATTGATCCTGAAGTTTATTCTGGTTTTGCCTTTGGCATGGGAATGGAGCGTCTGACTATGCTGCGTTATGGCGTTACAGATTTGCGTGCATTCTTCGAAAATGATTTGCGTTTCCTTAAACAATTTAAATAAGGCGGGTATATCCATGAAATTCAGTGAACTCTGGTTACGCGAGTGGGCAAACCCAGCCATTAGTAGTGAAGCATTGTCTGAGCAGATCACCATGGCTGGTTTGGAAGTCGATGGTGTTGAAAAAGTGGCAGGTCAATTCCACGGTGTATTTGTTGGTGAAGTTGTAGAATGTGGCCAGCATCCGAATGCAGATAAACTGCGTGTTACAAAAGTCAATGTTGGTGGCGAACGTCTGCTGGATATTGTTTGTGGTGCGCCGAATTGCCGTCAGGGACTGCGTGTAGCTGTTGCTACAGTTGGCGCAGTACTACCGGGTGATTTCAAAATAAAGGCCGCCAAACTGCGCGGAGAACCGTCAGAAGGGATGTTGTGCTCATTTTCCGAATTGGGTATTGCAGATGATCATGATGGCATTATCGAATTGCCAGCGGATGCACCGATTGGTACTGATCTGCGCGATTACATTAAGTTGGATGATAGCGCGATTGAAATCAGCATTACACCAAACCGCGCAGATTGTTTAAGTATTATGGGTGTTGCCCGTGATGTGGCTGTTATTAATAAACTGTCTATAACAGAACCAAAAATCGAAGCGGTTAAGCCAACCACAGATGCGACATTCCCTATTCGTGTTGACACTCCTGAAGCCTGTCCGCGTTATCTCGGGCGTGTTATCCAGAATGTGAACGTCAAAGCAGCAACACCATTGTGGATGCGTGAAAAACTGCGTCGCGGTGGTATCCGTTCCATTGATCCGGTTGTTGATGTCACCAACTATGTCTTGCTTGAGTTAGGGCAGCCGCTGCATGCGTTCGATCTGGAACGTTTAAATGGCTCTATTATTGTTCGTTTAGCCGAGCAAGGTGAAAAACTCACTCTGCTAGACGGCAATGAAACCGAACTTTCTGCTGATACACTTGTGATTGCTGATGAAAAACAATCGCTTGCTATGGCAGGGGTTTTTGGCGGAGAATATTCTGGTGTTAGCGCTGAAACTCGGCATATTATGCTGGAGTGTGCATTCTTTGCACCTTTGGCAATTACAGGTCGTGCTCGTCGCTATGGTTTGCATACAGATGCTTCTCATCGTTTCGAACGTGGCGTTGATCCGCAGCTTCAGCATAAGGCTATGGAATATGCTACTCAGTTACTGATTGCCATTTGTGGCGGTGAAACGGGAGAAATCGTAGATATCACCAACGAAGCCCATTTGCCGAAACCAGCAACCATTACTCTGAATCGCCAAAAATTGGATCGTTTGATTGGTCATCACATTGCAGATGAGCAAGTCACGGATATCCTGACCCGTTTAGGTTGTCAGGTAACTGTTCAGGACGATAGCTGGCAAGTTGTTGCGCCTAGCTGGCGTTTTGATATGCAGATTGAAGAAGATCTGGTTGAGGAAGTTGCACGCATTTACGGTTATAACAACATCCCAGATGTGCCGGTACGTGCCGATCTCGTAATGACGCCACATCGTGAAGCGAATTTGCCACTGAAACGTGTCAAAACAATGTTAGTGGACAAAGATTACCAAGAAGCAATTACTTATAGCTTTGTTGATCCTAAAGTTCAGAAGCATTTGCACCCACACGAAGAAGCGCTGATCCTGCCAAATCCAATTTCGGCTGATATGTCCGCGATGCGTTTATCTCTGCTTACAGGGTTATTGACCACTGTTGTGTATAACCAAAATCGTCAGCAAAACCGGGTTCGTTTGTTTGAAACAGGATTGCGTTTTGTACCGGATGAAAATGCAGAACACGGTATCCGTCAGGAGTTGATGCTTGGTGGTGTTATTGCAGGGAATCGTTTCGAAGAACACTGGTCGATGGAAAAACAAGCCGTTGACTTCTTTGATTTGAAGGGTGATTTAGAATCTGTTTTAGAATTAACAGGTAAACTATCTAGCATTTCCTTTAAGGCAGAAGAACATCCTGCTTTACATCCTGGACAAAGTGCTGGGATTTATTTGGAAAATAATTATATTGGTTATATTGGTGTTGTTCACCCAGAACTGGAACGCAAACTTGACTTAAACGGCCGTACCGTGGTATTCGAATTACTGTGGACCAATCTGGTGGACCGCATGATTCCTGAGATGAAGGAAGTTTCTCGCTTCCCTTCTAATCGCCGTGATATCGCCATAGTTGTGCCTGAAAATGTAGCCGCAGAAGATGTTCTGGTTGAATGTAAGAAAGTTGGCGTAAATCATATAGTTGGCATAAACTTATTTGACGTGTATTGTGGTAAAGGTGTCGCGGAAGGCTACAAGAGCCTTGCTATTAGCTTAATCTTGCAGGATACAGTGCGTACACTGGAAGAAGAAGAGATTGCTGCGACCGTCAACAAATGCGTTGCTGCATTAGAACAGCGATTCCAAGCATCCTTGAGGGACTGAACTTATGGCGCTTACTAAAGCTGAAATGTCAGAAAATCTATTTGAGAAACTGGGGATTAGCAAGCGTGACGCTAAAGATCTAGTGGAAATGTTCTTTGAAGAAGTGCGTCGCTCTTTGGAGAATGGGGAGCAGGTTAAATTATCTGGATTTGGTAACTTTGATTTGAGAGACAAAAATCAACGTCCAGGCCGTAATCCGAAAACAGGTGAAGATATTCCGATTACAGCTCGTCGTGTTGTCACTTTTCGACCGGGCCAGAAACTAAAAAATCGGGTGGAAAAAGCGTTACCAAAAGAATAAAACATAAAAAGGCCGTACTTGTACGGTCTTTTTCTTATCTCTAAATCCCAATAATATATCGGGATGGTTTCTCCTTTTTGAATGATTTCATACCATCATGAATTCTGTCTATGATTTGCTCACTTATCAGAGAAAACGTGACCATCGAGTGATGGCTGTTTTGTCCATTTTTTTTATTACCCTATTTGTTTTTTCATTATGCTCAGGCGAAATTTGGTTTTGGCCTAATGAATGGCTGTCTGACTCTGCTCAACTGTTTATTTGGCAATTGAGGTTACCCAGAGCGATAGCAGTGATGGTGGTCGGTGCAAGTTTGGCCGTATCGGGTGCTGTCATGCAGGCTTTGTTTGAAAATCCTTTGGCAGAGCCGGGATTACTCGGCATCAGTAATGGAGCAGGCGTTGTAGTGGTGGGTTTGATACTTGCCTTTCATGGTATCGCTCCATTGTGGCTATTGAGCATAGGTGCAGTCCTTGGGGCGCTTTTTATGACAGCTATCTTGTTGGGATTTTCAAGAAGACACCATGTAACCAATGCTCGTCTGCTATTGATTGGTGTTGCCTTTGGCGTGATATTTGGCGCTTTGATGACATGGATGGTTTATTTCAGCACAAGTTTAGATTTGCGGCAGTTAATGTATTGGATGATGGGCAGTTTCAGTGGTATTGACTGGCGTCAGAAATGGCTGGCTATTGCATTGATCCCTGCTATTTTCTGGCTAAGCAGCAAAGGTCGCATTTTGAATTATCTGTCGCTAGGAGAATTGCAGTCGCGTCAATTGGGCATATCTCATCATAAATGGCGCAATTTATTTGTATCAATAGTTGGATTGTTGGTTGGTTTGAGTGTTGCTTTAGCTGGTGCGATAAGTTTTATCGGGTTAGTTATCCCCCATATTTTAAGATTGGTTGGCCTGACAGATCATAAAACATTGCTTCCAGCAAGCGCATTAGCAGGAAGCAGCGGTCTATTGCTGGCTGATTTATTTTCCCGTCTGTCATTATCTCATGCAGAAGTTCCGATTGGTGTTGTCACTGTAACATTAGGGGCACCCATTTTTATATGGCTGTTATTAAGAACACACCATAGATAAATGTATGAAATCTGCCAATGAGGTCAACTAAGGTGAGGGTCATGACCAAACAACCCGTTTTGACATTGAATAATGTTACGGTTGGCAATAGGCTGACTGCATTATCTGAGTCTGTAATGGCTGGAGAGCAAATACATCTGGTAGGACTAAATGGCTCAGGGAAGAGTACCTTGCTTTCAGCCGTTGCCGGAATTTTATCCTTTAGTGGCAGTGTTCATTTGAATGGACGAAATTTGAAGGAGTACCGCCAACACGAATTGGCAAAATGCCGGGCTTGGTTATCTCAATCAGTATCTATTCCGGTTATGCCTGTTTTTCAGTATCTGGATATGTTTCGCCCTGAAGCTGCGCCATTGGCTCAAAGTGAAAGCGTGTTATATGAACTTTGTCAGCAAATGAAACTCCTGCCTTTACTTTCTTCGTCAATCGGGCAGTTATCAGGAGGAGAGTGGCAGCGTGTCAGATTAGCCGGGACTTTTTTTCAAGTATGGCCGGAATTGAATCGTGAAGGAAAATTACTCCTACTTGATGAGCCGACAAATAATCTTGATATTACCCAGCAGGCCATTTTGGATAATCTAATCAATAAATTTTGTGCGTTAGGGGGGGGCGTACTATTGAGTAGCCATAATCTTGACCACACATACGAGCAAGCCAATGGAGTATGGTTACTGTCACAGGGTAAATTATTGACATCGGGTGTACCACAGAATGTTATGAATGAACGAAATTTATCAGAAATTTTTGAAGCAAATATTAGACATATCCAAAATACCAGCTATAAATTATGGAGGGTCAGCCGTATGTAATTTCGGTGAGTGAATTATACCATAATTGATTGTTTTTAAATTTCCTTTGATTCTTCGGTTGGTCTGAACCTGTTCTTTCGTTCGTTTATGTTTCGTTGAATAAGCATCATCTAGAATTTCTCATTATAAAACGAATTAGATTACGCAAGGCATAAGAAGGCATAAGGCAATTATGGATAGTTTTCTGCCATTTTCTCGTCCATCGATTGGACATGAAGAGATAGAAGCAATAGAAAAGGTTTTACGTTCAGGGTGGATAACTACAGGGCCACAAAATCACCAATTAGAGCAAGATTTTTTACGTATGTTTGGATGCAAACATGCGATTTCGTTATGTTCCGCGACTGCGGGAATGCATCTTGCTCTGCTGGCATTGGGGATAGGTCCTGGAGATGAAGTCATTACCCCCTCCCAAACGTGGGTTTCCACTATCAATATGATTTGTCTGCTGGGTGCTGAACCTGTCATGGTTGATGTTGACCGTGACACTCTGATGGTTAGTGCAGATACAATCAAAAAAGCGATTACTTCCAAAACCAGGGCGATTATTCCTGTTCATTATGCGGGAGCGCCTTGTGATCTTGATGCATTACGAGCGGTTGCCCAAGAAGCCAATATCCCGCTGATTGAAGATGCTGCCCACGCTGTAGGGACTCGTTATAAAAATGAATGGGTAGGAGAGCGGGGAACAGCAATCTTTTCTTTCCATGCCATTAAAAACATGACCTGTGCTGAAGGTGGCATGTTCGTTACAGATGATGACGAACTTGCCCAACGTATCCGCTGTTTAAAATTCCATGGATTGGCTGTTGATGCTTTTGATAGGCAAATTCAGGGACGGAAACCACAGGCAGAAGTGATTGAGCCGGGTTTTAAATATAACTTATCAGATATCCATGCAGCGATGGCGGTAATACAGCTAGGTAAACTTGCCTCAATGAACGCCCGCCGCAGTGAGCTGGTGGTACGGTATTCTGCTGCTCTTGCGGATTCACCGTTGCAAATGCTGAGTGTTCCCGAATATGAACACTTGCATACCCATCATCTTTTTATGGTGCGAGTAGACAAAAATATTTGTGGCATTGATCGTGATACTTTCATGGCACGCCTAAAGGACAGGAATATTGGTACAGGCTTGCATTTCAGAGCTGCGCACACACAGAAATATTATCGGGAGCGTTATCCACAACTTTCTCTGCCCGCATCTGAGTGGAACTCCGCCACACTTTGTTCATTACCGCTTTTTCCAGATATGAACAATGCCGATGTAGATCGTGTCGTGAATGCAATAACTGAAATTCTTTTGGAGCATAAATAAGTGACATTTGAGAAGATCAAAAAGGTTTCTGTTGTTATTCCAGTCTATAACGAAGAAGAAAGCTTGCCCCAGTTACTGGAAAGAACAATCGCAACATGCCAAAAACTCGAACAGACATACGAATTAATATTGGTCGATGATGGTAGTCGCGACAGCTCTGCTGATATTTTAACTCAGGCGGCAGAAGTTCCTGAAAATCATGTTATTGCCATTCTGCTCAACCGCAATTATGGGCAACATTCTGCGATTATGGCAGGGTTTCATCAGGCTGATGGTGATTTAATTATTACGCTTGATGCTGATTTGCAAAATCCGCCAGAAGAGATCCCCAGATTAGTTAAAACGGCAGAAGAAGGGTATGACGTCGTGGGCACACGACGCGCCAACCGTCAGGATTCTTGGTTCCGTAAAAGTGCGTCCAAAATTATCAACGCCATGATCACTAAGGCGACGGGGCGTTCAATGGGAGATTACGGGTGTATGCTGCGAGCTTACCGTCATCATATTATACGTGCGATGTTGCAATGCCATGAACGCAGCACATTTATTCCCATCCTGGCCAATACTTTTGCACGTAAAACGACAGAAATTGATGTATCCCATGCAGAACGTGAGTTCGGGGATTCTAAATACAGTTTCATGAAATTGATAAACCTGATGTATGACCTGCTGACTTGCCTGACTACCGCGCCATTGCGGTTATTGAGCGTTGTGGGAAGCATCATTGCCGTAACAGGTTTCATGCTGGCGGTACTGTTGATTACTCTTCGCCTTATCTTTGGCTCAATGTGGGCTGCTGAAGGTGTGTTTACCCTGTTTGCAATTCTTTTTATGTTCATTGGCGCACAGTTCGTCGCAATGGGTTTGCTCGGTGAATACATTGGCCGGATATATAACGACGTTCGTGCTCGCCCGCGTTATTTTATTCAAAAAGTGGTCGGAGTTAAAAAGACCAACGACAATCAGGAAAAAAGCTAATGAAAGCAGTTATCTTTGCCTATCATGATATTGGTTGTGTCGGACTTAATGCGTTAGTTAAAGCTGGTTTTGATATTCAGGCTGTATTTACACATACCGATGATCCGAATGAAAATCACTTTTTCTCATCTGTTGCACGTACTGGCGCAGATTTAGGGCTATCTGTTTTCGCACCAGAAAATGTGAATCATCCTCTCTGGGTTGAACGCATTCGTGAAATGAAACCAGATGTCATTTTCTCTTTTTATTATCGCAAGATGCTTAGTCAGGATATTTTATCACTGGCTGAAAAAGGCACATTTAATCTTCATGGTTCCTTATTGCCGAAATATCGTGGTCGTGCTCCGGTTAACTGGGCTGTGCTCAATGGCGAAACCGAAACGGGTGTAACACTGCACAAAATGCGGGTAAAACCGGATGCAGGTGACATCGTTGCGCAGCAGGTTGTACAGATCAGTGCAACCGATACATCACTAGAAGTACATGGAAAAATACGTGAAGCGTCCGTTGAATTATTAAATAATATTCTTCCTCAAATAAAAACGGGCACTTATCCATCAACTCCGCAGGATGAGAGTCAGGCCACTTATGTTGGTCGTCGTACCGCTGAGGATGGTGAAATCGTCTGGGATAAATCTGCACAAGAAATTAATAATTTAGTCAGAGCAGTAACAGAACCCTATCCTGGCGCATTTACTTTTTTGGGTGAACGAAAAATAACCATCTGGCGCTCACGCCCGCTTAGTCAGGAGCATGGTAAACGTCCCGGCACTGTAATTTCGACTAACCCTCTGGTGATTGCTTGTGGTGATGGTGCATTGGAAATTGTGAGCGGACAGGCGGAGTCAGGGCTTTATGTTCAAGGCAGTCGTCTGGCTCTTGAGATGGGGATTGTGACGGGTGTTCATGTTGGTCAGAAAGCAACAACGCAAGTCAGTCGCCGCAAGCGTGTCCTGATTTTAGGTGTTAATGGATTTATTGGTAATCATCTGACTGAACGTTTGTTGGATGATGGTAATTATGACATCTATGGGATGGATATTGGTTCTTCAGCCATTGAACGGTTTATAGGCAATCCCTGTTTTCATTTTATTGAGGGGGATGTCAGCATCCATACAGAGTGGATTGAATATCACATCAAAAAATGTGATGTCATTCTTCCATTAGTAGCAATCGCTACCCCGATTGAATATACCCGTAACCCATTGCGTGTTTTTGAACTGGACTTTGAAGAGAATCTGAAAATTGTCCGCTATTGCGTTAAGTACAACAAACGGATTATTTTCCCGTCAACATCTGAAGTTTATGGCATGTGTGACGACAAAGAATTCGATGAAGATACATCACGTCTGATCGTGGGGCCAATCAATAAACAGCGTTGGATTTACTCAGTCTCTAAACAATTACTTGATCGTGTCATTTGGGCATATGGTGCAAAAGAAGGTTTAAAATTCACCTTATTCCGTCCGTTTAACTGGATGGGGCCAAGATTGGATAACTTAGATTCAGCGCGAATTGGTAGCTCAAGAGCGATCACCCAATTGATTTTGAATTTGGTGGAAGGTTCTCCTATCAAGCTGGTGGATGGCGGAGAGCAAAAACGTTGTTTCACTGATATTCATGATGGCATTGAAGCACTGTTCAGAATCATCGAAAACCGGGATGGTTTATGTGACAGCCAAATTATCAATATCGGTAATCCAACTAATGAAGCCAGTATTCGCCAATTAGCTGAAATGCTGCTGGATAGCTTTGAAAAACATGAGTTGCGCGGATATTTTCCACCGTTTTCTGGATTCAAGAAAATTGAAAGCAGCAGCTATTATGGTCAAGGTTATCAGGATGTTGAACATCGTAAACCCAGCATTAAGAACGCAGAGCGTCTATTGGGGTGGAAACCCACCATTGATATGAAGCAAACCATTGATGAAACACTGGATTTCTTCCTGCGTGGGGCTGTTGAAGAATTAAAACGGGAAAATTAAAAATCAATGCTAAGTCAGGAAGATATTAGGAAAAGCGTAGGAAGAAAGTGATGAAGAAAATTGGTTTGAGAATTGATGTGGATACTTATCGGGGTACAAAGGAAGGAGTACCTAAGTTGCTTGAGATTTTGCAAAAGCATCATATTCAAGCCAGTTTTTTCTTCAGTGTTGGGCCAGATAATATGGGGCGCCATTTATGGCGCCTGTTGCGTCCGAAATTTCTCTGGAAAATGCTGAGGTCAAATGCCGCATCCCTTTATGGTTTAGATATCTTACTGGCTGGTACGGCTTGGCCGGGAAAAAAAATCGCCAAAGAACTGGGGTATTTGATGAAACAAACCGTAGATGCGGGTCATGAAGTTGGCCTGCATGCATGGGATCATCAGGGTTGGCAGGCGAACGCAGGACGTTGGCCAGAAGCTGAATTATCAGCGCAAATACAATTAGGGGTTGATGCACTGGAAAAAGCGATAGGGCAGGCTATTACATGCTCAGCAGTTGCCGGTTGGCGAGCGGATGAACATGTACTGGCGGTTAAACAGCAGTTTGGTTTTGATTACAACAGCGATTGCCGGGGAACACATCCATTCAGACCTCTTTTACCTGCTGGGTGCTTGGGAAGTGTACAAATTCCTGTCACATTGCCTACTTATGACGAAGTTGTCGGAACATTGGTAAGTGATGCAGACTTTAATCATTTTATCCTCGACGCGATTAAAAATGATCGTGGAGTGCCTGTTTATACCATCCATACCGAAGTTGAGGGTATGTCTAAGTCTTCACAGTTTGAAACATTGCTGAATATGCTTCATCAACAAGATATTCAGTTTTGTAAATTAAGTCATTTATTACCTGAAAATAGAGACACACTTCCTGTTGGGAAAATTGTTCGTTCGGATTTTCCCGGTCGTGAAGGCTGGTTAGGTTGCCAACAAGAGGTATAACACAAATATGTTGAATACTCGGACGAGTAAAGCTGGAGCCGTTCTGATGGCTCTTTTTTTTATCCTTACTTACCTGTTGCCACTGGATAGTCGCCTGTTATGGCAACCAGATGAAACGCGATATGCAGAAATAAGCCGGGAAATGCTGCTACGTGGGGATTGGATTGTGCCTCATTTCTTGGATATTCGTTATTTTGAAAAACCTGTTGCTGGGTATTGGATAAACAATATCAGCCAGTGGATTTTTGGCCACAACAACTTTGCTGTTCGTTTCGGTTCTGTATTCAGTATCCTAATCAGTGCGGTTCTCCTTTATCGACTGGCAATGATGATGTGGCAATGTCGTCAGACCGCTTTTGTTGCCGGCCTGATTTATATTTCCATGTTCATTGTTCTTTCCATTGGTTCTTATAGTGTTCTTGACCCGATGTTTTCTTTATGGATTACTGCGGGGATCGTGAGTTGCTATTGGGCACTTAAGGCAGGCAGTACCCGAGAACGGGTTCTGGCATGGTCTGTACTGGGGCTGACTTGCGGCATGGCTTTTATGACTAAGGGTTTTCTGGCCTTGGCGTTGCCTGTCATTACCATGATACCTATTACGATGTATCAGAAACGCTTTCTGGAAATGATTCGTTTCGGATCTCTTGCTGTCATTTTTGCGGTTTTGATCAGTTTGCCGTGGGTCATTGCGATTGCTTTACGTGAACCTGATTACTGGCATTACTTCTTCTGGGTAGAACATATACAGCGTTTTGCTTCTGAGAAAGCACAACATATCGCCCCCATTTGGTATTACGTGCCGATACTTATTTTAGGTGTGATCCCGTGGTTGGGATTGCTGCCCGGTGCTTTGTTCAAAAGCTGGAAAGAGAAAAAAAGTCACCCAGAAATGTTTTTCCTGTTTTGTTGGTTTGTTGTGCCACTTGTATTTTTCAGCATAGCAAAAGGAAAATTGCCAACTTACGTCCTGCCATTTATCGGCCCTTTGGCCGTGATGATGGCAAAATACAGTGTTGATTGTGTCAAAAATGGCAACATGAAAGCGTTGAAAATGAACGGGCTGGTGAATGTTTCCTTTGGATTGATTGCAATTCTGGTGCTTTTTGTCATGGAAAAGCTTCCCAATCATTCACTTTATCAGCCCAATGAGCACCTGAAATGGATTATGGGCATTATTGCCTTTGGGTTTTGGGGCATAGTTGGCTACTTAAGCTTTATTCGCAATGGTAAATATTGGTTATGGGCTGCTGCCTGTACAATTGTGCTCAGTTTGTCGATAGGCAGTGCACTACCAACTAAGACGATGAATTCAAAACTTCCTCAATCCTTCGTCAGACAAAATGAAAAAGAGTTAGCTGACAGTAAATATATTCTGTCTCGGTCCGTTGGTGTGGGAGCGGCGATAGCCTGGGAATTAAAACGCAGCGATATTTATATGTTCGATCGCACCGGGGAATTGGAATATGGGCTTGCTTATCCTGACAGCCAATATCGGTATGTTACACAAGACGAATTGCCTGCATGGCTGGCGCAAGCACGTAAAGAAGGTCAGGTCGCGATGGTTTTCCTATTATCTTCAAAAGGCGATCTCCCTGAATTACCAAAACCTGATGCCGTCCGCCGCAATCATCGTTTTGTCCTTGTCATTTATAAGAAACAAGCATGAGCAGCAATATAACATTATTGGTTTTGGTTAGCCTGTTGACCTGTGGGGGACAGTTATGCCAAAAGCAGGCAGTTATCTGGTGGCAGAAAAAAGATACCCCCAATAAGGGGGTATTTATGGCGATGTGGTTGTCTGGTGCTATTCTTCTGTTGGGTATAGGAATGATATTTTGGCTGCGATTATTGCAGTTTTTGCCGCTGAGCGTTGCATATCCTATGCTCAGCATGAATTTTGTCGTCGTGACTTTAATTGGACAATTTCTGTACCAAGAAAAAGTGGGGCTAAAACACTGGATCGGCGTTTTTGCCATTATGTTGGGTATTTTATTGATGAGTCTGAATCAATGAAGGGTTATGTTTGGGGGCTGTCGAGTGTCTTATTGATCACTGTAGCACAATTACTGTTGAAGTTGGGGGTTGCCCACTTGCCTGAGCTTTCGCTATCGGCGCATTGGTTGGATATCGACTGGATTTGGTCTAATCATAACTCATTATTGATGGTTATGGCTGGATTGTCTGGTTATGCATTATCCATGTTATGCTGGTTTTTTACCTTGAAATATCTGCCATTGAACAAGGCGTATCCTATTATCAGTTTGAGTTATGTTTTTGTTTATTTAATGGCAGCTTCATTGCCTTGGTTTAATGAAACTATTTCATTGTTGAAAACAGCGGGAATTATTTTTATCCTATTGGGAGTTTGGTTAATCAGCAGACCAGAAATTTCGCGATGAATAAGGGGAAGGGGATGGTAATAAGAGTAGGACATTTATGCTTATTATTGAGTTTTCTTCTCATTGGTTGTACCAATCCTGTTTCAAAATCTAAATTGCCTCCGTTGAGATCAGCTCTTTCGGACCCGATAATGGTTATCGCGCAGCTAAAAGATCAACTTGTCCAATGGCATTATACACCCTATCGCTATGGTGGCATGGATAGGCGCGGTGTTGATTGTTCGGGTTTCGTCTACCGTACATTCCATGATCGCTTCAATATTCAACTTCCTCGCACAACAAGTGAGCAGACCAAATTAGGCACACGGATTAGCAAAGATGATCTGATGCCCGGCGATCTGGTTTTTTTCAAGACAGGCAGTGGTGAGAGTGGGTTGCATGTCGGTATTTATGATACAAACAATGAATTTATTCATGCATCAACCAGTAAAGGCGTAATACGTTCCTCCCTGGACAATGTATATTGGCGTCGCGTTTTTTGGCAAGCTCGTAGAATGTGATATCACCTTCAATCCTATCTTCAATCCATTATTCCGGTAGTACTTTATGATATTTTAATGCTCTGTTTTTCTTGGCCGGAGTCAAAAATGTCCACATTGCGCCTATTGCTGTCAGATTCCCATGACCCTTGGTTTAACCTTGCTGTTGAAGAATGTATTTTCCGGCAGATGCCAGCAAATCAGCGTGTTCTGTTTTTATGGCGTAACGCCAATACCGTTGTGGTCGGACGGGCGCAAAACCCGTGGAAAGAGTGCAACACCCGACGAATGGAACAGAACGGAGTAAAACTGGCTCGACGCAGTAGTGGAGGCGGGGCGGTTTTTCATGATTTAGGTAATACATGTTTTACCTTTATGGCTGGCAAACCTGAATACAACAAAACTGTTTCTACACAAATCATTCTGGATGGATTAAAAAAATCAGGTATTAATGCAACGGCTTCCGGGCGTAATGATTTAGTCTTATCTTCACCTGAAGGGGAGCGTAAAATCTCTGGCTCTGCGTATAGGGAAACGAAAGATCGGGGATTTCATCATGGGACTTTATTGATTAATGCAGATTTAAATCGTCTTGCCGATTATCTTAATCCTGATCCTAAAAAATTACAGGCGAAAGGTATCACTTCCGTTCGTTCCAGAGTAACCAACCTATCTGAATTATTGCCGGATATCACACATGAAAAAGTGTGTCGGGGTATTATTGCCGCATTCTTTGAATATTTTGGTGAGACAGCGAAGGCAGAAATAATTTCACCGCAAGCTTTACCTGATTTGCCCGGTTTTAGCGATACTTTTGCTAAACAGAGTAGTTGGGAATGGAATTTTGGTCAGGCTCCTGCATTCTGTCACACACTGGACACGCGATTCCGTTGGGGTGGTATTGAATTACATGTTGATATCGAACAGGGTGTGATCAGCCGCTGCCAGATGTTTACTGACAGTCTTGATCCGGCTCCATTCGAATTACTGGCTGAAAAACTGATTGGTGTATTGTATCAGCCAAAGGCAGTCGGGCAGATTATTCAGCAAATCAGTGAAATATATCCCTCCCTAGACCCGGAATTACAGCAATTGCATGACTGGTTAGTCAATGAATTAAAGTGAGTGAAAAATCAGGTGGGCATGAAAAAAAAGGGTCAACGAGGGTGATGTTGACCCTAAAAGGTGACACTTATGATAAAAATGGTTGAGATACTTCTTATTGCGTATTTATTTCCCACAACTTATTTATTCTCTACAACATTATTCTCTACAACATAAGAAGGTCTTAAATTCAGGGAGATGACCATTCTCTCTGAACTTAGCGGGTGTAGTATTAAAATACTTTTTAAATATGCGGGTAAATGTAGCCTGAGAGCTGAAGCCATATTGCAGAGCAATATCAAGAATTGGCAACTTATCTTCACGCAAAGACTTAGC
Organism: Xenorhabdus littoralis; assembly: GCF_033949345.1. Classification (NCBI taxonomy): domain Bacteria; kingdom Pseudomonadati; phylum Pseudomonadota; class Gammaproteobacteria; order Enterobacterales; family Morganellaceae; genus Xenorhabdus; species Xenorhabdus littoralis. The sequence goes on along the minus strand of NZ_VCDP01000032.1, from coordinate 9,924 downwards.
CGCTTCATGTAGGCGGCGTCGGCGTACATACTGACCTAACGTACAGCCTTTCAATTCCTTAAAAATTCGTTGTAAATGCCATTTTGAATAGCCACTTTTATGGGCAATGGCGTCTATTTTGATCCCTTCAGTTTGTTGAAGTTGGCTTTCTAACCATTTGACAATATCGTTGATAACATTTTCTAACATATTTTCCTCCCACATATGTGGGCCTTTAGCTGAAAAGATAGCGATACGAATAATGACTAACGTTATTGTGTGGCCCATTTTAAGAATTTCTGTTTTATCGTATACGCAAAAAGTGCGATTCCAGATTAATGATCATTACGCGATGCTTATTTTTTCATATTAGATAAGCAACCACATCAGGTGTTCATTCATATTTAGTGAGGGTGGTATTATAACTCTGGGTTATTAATTAACCTGAATTCTGGATAAGGGGTTTTCTGACCATAGCCCCGATTTGTTCCCTTGCTCCCTCTTAGCCCTTGCTACGTCTAGCTTTCAACGAAAAAATTGATTTTGAATAGCACTTGATAAAACATGATAACCTGTTGAATATAGGTTTTTTTATTTTTTTTAAAAATTCATGTAATCCGTTTGGCTACCTTTGGAATCATTCCTGTTTATTCTTTCTATCTTGACCTATACGATTCAATGTATCAATGAGGGTTGTTCTTTTTACACCAAAATTACGGCAAATAGCGGTTTTGGACATACTGCCTTCCAATGTGGTAAGAATTGCCTCCAATTTTTCACCTGTGACCGCTCGTGGCCTTCCTCCTCGTTTTCCTCGCCGATTGGCTGCCGCTAAACCGGCGATAACGCGTTCTTTTGTCAGAGAACGTTCATATTGCGCCAGAGCACCAAACACATGAAACAATAATTCACCTGATGGAAGGGTTGTGTCCATCGCTTCCGTCAAAGACCGGAACTGGACATTTTGACTTTGCAGTTGATTTATAATGCTTAGCAAATGGGGTAAAGAGCGACCAAGTCGGTCGAGTTTCCAAACAATCAAAATATCGCCAGACTGAACAAAATCGAGGGCTTTAATTAACCCAGGACGATCATCTTTTGCCCCGGAAGCTTTGTCCTCAAATAAATGCCGAGGGTCAACACCCGCAGCCAACAGAGCATCTCGTTGAAGATCGGTAGTTTGACGATAAGAAGAGGAAGAAACTCTCATATAACCAACAAGCATGTTCGGAAAACCTATAACTTATCATTTTCGTATGGTATAATATACCGACAGAGTTTTTTGTATGTTTTTTTACCGAATTATTGCTGTTTTTCCCTTGGAAATATTTGGAAATAGACGCTATCGAAAAACAACTGTTTTCCGATAGACTTTAGGCTAATTTCCACAGAAAGGGGGGCTAAGATGACGTATTCGCGTTTATCCATTCTTACCGATGAAGAAATTTACTCCCTTTATGAAATCCCTGATATTAATGACGAAGAAAGAGAATTCTTGTTTGAGTTAGACGCTGAAGACATAAAATACCTTGACTCAATAAAAAATATATCTCAGAAAATTAATTATATACTTCAATTAGGATGCTACAAAGCGACCAATTACTTTTTTCAATTTAGTTTCCAAAAACGAAAGTCTGATGTCCTTTTTATCTTAAAGCGTTATTTTCCTGATGAAACTTTCCCTAAAAAGCAAATAGCGAGAAAATACCACTATAATAATCGACGTTTGTGATAAACAAATATGGCGTAATTGACATAAATAACGTGATGATTAGTCAATTAGAAAAAGAAGCCAAATCACTATTCAAACGCCACGCTTTACCTAAATTTATTCTTCAAGAACTATTAGATTACTGTTTAAATAACAATCTATTACGTCCAGCTTACTCAACAATGTAGAACATTGTTTCTCGTGCACTTCGCCAAGAACAACAGAGATTAAATAATAAGTTTTATGCCAAAATAGAACCGACGATTCGAAGCCAATTAGATAACCTTTTAAATATGGATGATTTATTTTATAAATTAACACTGATAAAAAAGGATCAGAAAGATTTCACTACAATGGAGATAATCAATACAGTTAAAAAGCAACAAATGATCTATCCTCTTTTTTATGAATCAAAAAAGCTCATTTCTCGCCTTAATATCTCTGAACAAAATGTGATTTATTACGCTAATTTGGCTGAATTTTATACAATTCAAAAATTAGAGCGATTTAAAAGCCGTAATCAAGCGAGATTGTATCTCCTTTGTTATATTCATCGCCGTTTACTCATTTTTAATGATTATTTGATGAACAGTTTTTCCTACAAAATAAACAAATACAAAGATGATGCTGAGCAATATCAGCGTTCGAAAGTTGAGACTTTTGAAGCTGAAAATAAAGAACGTAGAGCACAGGCAAGTAAAATATTAGCAATCAATATCAACAAAACCATTCCCGATCACCAAATCAGGGAAAGAGCGTTTGAGGTTATTCCTCAATCAAATTACAAAAAATTTCTGAAAGATTTCCATAAGCCAAATTTAAACCGTGATGTCTATCGCTGGGAATGGTATGGACAGCAATCTCTTGTTATCAAAAGAAATCTTCGACCAATATTCAAAGTATTAGAATTCACCTGTACAAATATCGAATTACGAAGTGCGATGACATTTTTTAAACGTTATCTCCTTGAAGGTGGTGTTAATTTCCACTCTATCTCTATGGACGATATTCCTTTTGATTTTTTTCCAAAAGCACAACGTAATCACCTATTTTATAAAATAAAATCAATAGATGGTAAACAAATCAAATCGATTAATTCAGGCTGTTACGAATTTATGCTGTATTTTAACCTGATGAAAGGCATTGAAAATGGTACTGTATTTATTCGAGATAGCAATAATTTTAGGTCACTGGAAGACGAGTTAATTAATGCTGAGGTATGGAAAAGAGATAAAGAAAAAATTATTTCACAGTTAAATATGCCATTGTTAAAACACGATATCTCTAATTTATTGGAGATATTAGAAATATCCTTAGAAAATAAATACCATGTCGTTAATACCCGTATCCTTAAAGGTGAAAATACTGGCTTTAAAGCCAAATGCAAAAAGAATGGAGAATTAATTAAGTGGAATATCCCTTATATTAAGACAGATAATGATGTAAATAACCACTTATTTAAGAAGTTACCCGTATCAAGCATTGGTGATCTTATGTGTTTTGTTGCCGAAGAAACACGTTATATCAAATCTTTTATTCATATTCAGCCTCGTCACGCAAAAACAGAACCAAACCAAGAGGCGCTTCATGCAGTCATAGTTGCAAGTGCTACAGGTATAGAACCGGCTAAAATGCAAGAAATCAGCGATGTTGAAGCTAACAATTTCGAAAATATGCAGAACAATTTTATCCGAAAGCAAACACTCAGCCACGCAAGTGATCTGATTATTAATGAAATGAAAAAACTCCCTATTTTCAGTGAATATAATCTTGCAGACTATGGAGTTCATGCCAGTGTTGATGGACAAAAATTCGGTACAAAATACAGTACAATAAAATCTCGGTATTCAAAAAAATATTTTGGATTATTGAAAGTAATCAGTCCGACGTTGAAATAGCTTCCATTTCCGGTGATATGCACAGCATTAATTGGGGGAACTTTGCATTACTCCATTTATTTGGATACCGTTTTATGCTGAGATTTAAACAGCTAAATAATAAAGCCAATAATAACTTAGTGGGATTTTTGGAACCAAAAAAATACGCTAGATATGTGATAAAACCGAGTGATAAAGCAGATATTGGGTTGATTATTAATAAATGGGATAATGTTTTAAGGATTTTAGCCTCCTTAGCATTAAAACAAACAACACAAAGCCAAATTGTTCGTAAGTTATCAGTTTATAAAAAGAATCCTACATTGAAAGCACTGATAGAATTTGATCGGATCATCATGAGTGATTATATATTAGACTACATAGATTCGAAGGAAATACGTGAAATTGTGCAATCCAGCCTTTGTCGTGGTGAATTTTACCATCAATTAACATCAGCAATAGCAAAGATTAGTGGCGGTAAAGTGTTAAATGGAAAAGATGAAATAGACTTGGGTATCAATACAGAATCCATTCGCCTTATTGCAACAATAGTTATTTTTTACAATGCACAGTTGCTATGTCGACTCTATGAGTATTTTTTAAAGAAAGATCAACAAAAAGCGAAAGCGATAGCTCAAATGTCCCCCGTTGCTTGGCGGCATTTAAGCTTCTTAGGAAAATATGAATTTTGCAACAAAGACAAAAGCATTAATATTCAAAAAGTTATTGAATTACTATTGATGAGTGCAGAAAACGATATTTACCTTGAAAACCTGTCGTAGCAAGGGGGTCGAGGGAACAAATGGGGGCTATGGTCGGAAAACCCCATATTCCAACAGGTAAAGACATTTGAGCAGTCGGTCATATTCATTCAACTTTAACACTGTTCGGTTATTTCGCTTGTCATTGAACATTTTTGATTATCTTTATAGAGTGCATTTCAAACTGGCAATTATGGCTTAGCTGTTGCACTTAGTGTACTATTTTTCCGAATTCGGTAGTAACCAGAAATTGATAATGTATAATTAATTTATGTATTTTTAATTGCAAGGTATATTAATAACTAGCAATCAATAAGGTTGGTAACTAAAATGAATAAATTAAAAACAATGGCTTTTTCAAATATAGTTAGTTTATGTCTTTCCATACTTCTTATAAGTCAGTCATCACTATCAATAACGCAACATGGTTATTTACATCATTATTATGATGTGATATTAGCAATTTTATCATTTTTTGGTTTTAAATATATATGTAAAAAATTAATTGAAATATTTTTTTAAATTAATAATAATTATTACTCCTACAATGAATTACATTAAAAGGTATATAATATGAAAGAACTTGATAATAACTTACTAAATGTTGTTTCTGGTGCCGGTGGCGCTCCTTTGACAAAAGAGAATGCTATCGGGGCAGGAATAATTATTGGCGCAACAGCTGGACTTCCTGGGGGGCCTGTAGGCGTTGTGGTTGGAGCAGTAGCAGGGGGAGTTAGCATGGCTATTGGAGCGAGTATTCAGACACCAGCACCCTATGTGCCACCATCAATGCCATCAATGCCAGTGATACCAAGTTTTGGTTACATGACTGAGGAGATGGCGAATCGAATTCATGAAGAAAGAAAGGCACTTGGAGTTTTGTGAAATCAAATCCTAATAGGTGGCTTAAGTTAATTCATTTACAGATGGACAACTTTTGTAGATTTATTCTGAGCGAGAATGGAATGCATCGGTGCCTATAACGATATAACTGATGTTTGATGGACTGGAGTAAAGTGTGCTAGGAGTTTATCCAGTCGGTCAAAAATAAACCTCGCAGTTTTACTGCGAGGATTATTTTTATGACGAAATAACCCTATTGACTGATGCAATCGTTGTTTCTCTATAAGTAATAATTAAACGGTTATAATTCCAAAATATTTAAATACGCCCATAATCTGCCACTCCTGAAAAAGGCAGTGAGTACTGCTTGTAAAGCCAATTCCTGTTGTATTGAGGGCATTCCACTGACATCCGGTTCTTAAGGCAAAGACGGTAGCATTCACGGCAATGCTCATCGACACGATTGTATCCCAAAGAATGATGGGTTTTATGTTTAGGCAGTAACGGATTCATTTTTTTCTAAAGTTCATCAGAAATAAGCTATTGTGGTGTGTTATTACTGCTTATAATCACCATCAAATAGAGATTAATAAAAAGGCTGAATAATTATACTACAAAATATCTTTTGAGATATGTTCATAGTTGAGCTTCTAGTTTTTGGCCAAAAGATATAATATCCATGGCTCGTAGTTATTTATTGCTAAATGGTAAAACAGTAAGGGCCAATATCTATTGGTTTTTACCCCTATGTTTCATAAATAAGCAATAACGACATAAACATGAAAGTCTTGCTCAGGAATTATCCTTCCAATACATAAAAATAAAATTATTGCATAAAAAACATGTGAAATACAATTGACAACTTAAGTATATATTAAGGAGTTAACCGCCCTGTGCAAAAATAATCCAACATTACAGCGATAAAGTGTTTAATAACCATATAACTATGGTGGGAATTTATTGTTCAGATTCGGAGAGAATAATTGTTTCGTCAACAGGCAATTGAGAACAGAAAGAAAAAATGGCAAGGAAAAGCAATTTTGCTTCCAGGGTTATCCCCCCGCTTGGTCAGTATAGCAAGCCTCTTTTTTCTTGTTATTTTTATATCATTTATTATCTTTGGCTCATACACACGAAGAGTTAATGTTACCGGAGAAGTTATTACTTCACCTCGAACGGTTAATATTTACTCTAATGTGCAGGGGGTTGTTGTAAAACAGTTTGTAACAGAAGGGCAAGCAGTAAAAAAAAATCAACCTATTTATCAAATTGACGTAAGTAAAAGCACAAGAAGCGGTGTTGTTAGTGATAACCAGAAAAAAAGCATTGAAAACCAGTTAGTGCGTATCGATAAAATGATTACTCGACTTCGAGAAAACAAAAAAATAACATTAGAGACCTTAGAAAAGCAAAAGAAACAATATACAGAAGCTCTTAGCCATTCCTCTAAAATTATTAAACATGCGGAGGAGGGGATAAAAATTGCGAAAGAAAACATGGAGAACTATAGAAGTTATCATGCCCGAGGATTAATTAACAAAGATCAATTAACAAATCAAGTGTCAACGTATTATCAGCAACAAAATGGTTTACTAAGCCTAAGTGGCCAAAATGAACAAAATTTATTGCAAGTAACTATTTTAGAGAGCCAGATTCAGACTCAATCGGCAGAGTTTGATAATCAAATTTATCAAACGGAGCTTAAACGGTATGATTTGCAAAAGGAATTGTTAAATACTGACGTCGGTGGAGACATTATTATTAGGGCTTCATCTGACGGAATAATAGATTCTTTTAGCGTCACTGTAGGGCAGATGGTGAATATTGGAGATAGTCTGTTGCAGGTTATTCCAGAAAAAATAGCGAACTACTATTTAATAATATGGGTTCCTAATGACGCGATCCCCTATCTCTTCAATGGTGATAAAGTAAATATTCGTTATGAAGCTTTCCCATCCGAAAAATTTGGTCAATTTTCTGCCGTTGTTGAATTGGTTTCAAAAACCCCTGCTTCCCCTCAGGAAATGTTGACTTATCCAGGGGCACCTAAAGATATGCAAGGACTTTCCATACCTTATTACAAAGTAATTGTTAAACCTGAAAAACAGAGCATTCATTACAATGGTAAGACTGTACCGATAAGAAATGGTATGAAAGCTCAGATTACATTATTTCTCGAAAAAAGAAATATTTACCAATGGATGTTTTCACCATTTTATGACATGAAACAAAGCGTACAAGGACCCGTAAATGAATAATAAAACGTTGAAATCCTTTTTAAGCAAGTTAGATATTGGCTTCTGTCATCGAGTGCCACTGATCCACCAAACAGAATCGTCAGAGTGTGGAATGGCTAGTTTGGCCATGGTTGCTGGGTATTATGGTAAAAATATTGACTTAATAACATTGCGACAACGATTTAACCTTTCTGCACGTGGCACTACTCTAGCTAGCGTAAAAGAAATGGCTGCAGAGTTAGATATGACGAGTCGTGCATTATCACTGGATTTAGATGAGATTAATGCACTGAAAACACCTTGCATTCTGCATTGGAATTTTAACCATTTTGTAGTTCTTATCAGTGTAAGAAAAGATCGATTTATACTTCATGACCCGGCGCAAGGACGGATAGTTGTTGGGCTAGCTGAAATGTCGCGATCATTTACCGGCATCGCACTTGAGATTTTCCCGAACAGCAAATTTACTGCTGAAACAAAAAAAAGCCGACTTCAATTAAAAACGTTATTCCAGAGCATTCATGGAATTAAGGGAACTTTAACAAAAATTTTTTTCTTGTCATTGATAATCGAATTTATCAATCTTATTATGCCCATAGGAACGCAATTAATCATGGACCATGCTATTCCGGCAGGTGACAAGGGATTTATTATGGCAATTTGTGCAGGCGTTATGTTGTTTATACTGTTGCGCACTTTGCTAAGTATAATCAGCTCTTGGTCATCATTAGTGATGGCTACGTTGATCAATGTACAATGGCAATCAGGGCTATTTAAACACTTGTTAGAATTGCCTCTCAATTATTTTGAACGGAGAAAATTAGGCGATATTCAATCGCGTTTTGCATCATTAAATACACTCCAAAGCACGTTTACGTCCAGTATTGTCGGTGTCATTATGGACAGTATCATGGTAATAGGCCTATTTACTATGCTTATCCTATATGGAGGTTATTTAACTTGGATCGTCTTAGGCTTTACCACTCTTTATGTTCTTATTAGATTGTTTACTTATCAGTCCTACCGTCAGCTATCAGAAGAATCATTGATCCGTGATGCTCGTGTAAGCTCCTACTTTATGGAAACATTATATGGAATAGCGACTGTCAAAATACAGGGAATGGGGGAACGTCGCCAAAACCACTGGATTAACATGAAAATAGACTCGATAAATACTGGAATAAAAGTTACTAAAATGAATCTGTTTTTTGGTGGGGTCAATACTTTTATTGCTGCCTGTGACCAAATAGTCATACTTTGGCTAGGGGGAAGTTTGGTAATTGAAAATCAAATGACCATAGGGATGTTTGTGGCATTCAGTTCATACAGAGGACAGTTTTCTGATCGAGTCGCTTCACTGACTAATTTTTTTCTTCATCTACGAATGATTAGTCTTCACAATGAGCGAGTTGCCGATATAGCTCTCAATGAACAGGAATCCAGAAAACCTGATAATAATTATCAGGCCGTTACACATCCTATATCATTAGAAACTAAGAATCTTAATTTCCGCTATGATAGTCAATCTCAAAACATTTTCAGTAACCTAAATATGGCTATAGCTCCAGGTGAAAGTGTGGCAATTATTGGTCCTTCTGGAGCAGGAAAAACCACTTTAATGAAGGTATTATGCGGGCTTTTTGAACCTAGCTCAGGTAAGATAATTGTCAATGGGAACGACATTCAACAACTGGGCATTAATAATTATCGCAAAATTATTGGTTGTGTGATGCAAGATGATAAATTATTTTCAGGTTCGATACGTGAAAATATTTGTGGTTTTTCAGAGACAATTGACGAAACATGGATGATTGATTGCTCTAAAGCCAGTTACATTCACGATACAATAATGGCTTTACCAATGGGCTATGAAACACTAATAGGTGAATTGGGTGAAGGGTTATCTGGTGGGCAAAAACAACGTATTTTTATCGCACGAGCACTCTATAGAAAACCTAGCATCTTATTTATGGATGAGGCTACCAGTGCATTAGATAAAGAAAGTGAAAATTACGTAAATCAGGCTATAAAAGGATTAAATATAACCCGTGTAATTATTGCTCACAGAGAAACAACGATTGCGTCAGTCAATAGGGTTATTTCGTTATAAACATAAACCTCGCAGTAAAACTGCGAGGTCAGACCGCTGACAAACCTCGTTGAAAATAACGGGGTTTGTCACATTAATTAACAGTCATTATCTGCCAATTTTTCCTTATTGATCCCCAATATGCACTTTTCCTGCATAGGATTGGTTTTCTGCCCCGAGACATTCGCGGATGAGCCACAGATAAAACCAACAAAGTGCCGCCGCCAGTAAGGCTATCTTCTTGATATTTTGTGCTGTTGCCGCCAACAGGCACTGTATCTGAACTTTCTGCAACCCGCGAAAATGGGCATAACGATGCCCGTGATGCTGTTTTGCATCCGAAAAACTCCGCTCTATCGTTTCTTTTCATCGCTTGTGTACTTTGATACCGGCATTGGAAAAACAGATCAGGCGTCTGGAAATGGAA